>DASRJB010000949.1:0-2285 GCA_035649715.1 Pirellulaceae bacterium | reverse complement strand
GCCGCGCACGATGCCTTTCGCCCGATTCTGCGTCTGGTTGAACTCGCCATTGCACCCCGCTCCTTCGTCATCTGTTCAACAGAAATCCCGACCCAGTGAACTGTACCCGCACTGGTTTTTCAAGCCTTGGCGAAGGAAGCTCTCTTTTTTCTTGTGTAGAGGACGCGGGTGGGAAACTCCGTCCTCCTTTTTGCAGTGAAACTGCATGCAGCCGGCTGGGGAGGTCCGCAGAGTCCCTCGCTTACGCTTCGGGTTGGTCTAGGGCCGCATTCGCGGGTCTGCGATACTGGCACGGCCCATCCAGCGGCGTTCAGGGACGAACAGCCATGCGCATCTTCTTCTCCGTCGGCGAGCCGAGCGGCGATTTGCACGGCGCGAACCTGATCGGCGAATTGCGCCGGCGGGGGATAACGGACTTCGCCGGCCTGGGCGGGCCGCGGATGAAGGCCGCCGGCTGCGACCTCTTACGCGACATGAGCGACCTGGCCGTGATGGGCCTGGTGCCGGCGCTGGTGAAGCTGCCGCAGTTTTTCCGACTGCTGGCGCAGGTCGAGCGCTCGTGGGAGGCGTCGCGGCCCGACGCGGTGGTGCTGATCGATTATCCGGGCTTCAACTGGCACGTGGCCCGAAAGGCGAAAGAGCGCGGGATTCCCGTTTTCTATTACGGCCTGCCGCAGCTCTGGGCCTGGCTGTCGTGGCGGGTCAAGAAAGTCCAGCGCTACGTCGATCACGCCCTCTGCAAGCTGCCGTTCGAGGAGGCCTGGTTCCGCGCCCGCGGCTGCCGGGCGACGTACGTCGGCCATCCCTATTTCGACGAGCTGCGGGCGCAGCAGCTCGACGAAGAGTTTCTGCGGCAGTGCCGCGCGCGGCCCGAGCGGCTGCTGACCATCCTGCCGGGTTCGCGGACGCACGAGGTGCGGAGCAACTTGCCGATGCTGCTGGCGGCGGCGGCCCGCGTGCGGAGCGCTCTTCCCGGCGTGCGGCTGGCGATCGCCAGCTATAACGAGAAGCAGGCGGTGCTGGCGCGGCAGCTGGCCGGCAGCGGTCCCGCGCCGGCCGAGATCCACGTCGGCCGCACTCCAGAGCTGATCGCCGCCGCCGATTGCTGCTTCGCCGTCTCCGGCTCCGTCTCGCTGGAGCTGCTCTATCACGCCCGCCCGAGCGTGATCGTCTATCGCACCTCGCCCTGGCTCTATGCCCTGCTGCGGCGGCTGGTGCACGTGCGATACATCACGCTGGTGAACCTGCTCGCCTGCGACGATCCGCTCGCGACGACCGGCGGCCGTCAGCCGTACGAGGCCGGTGCGCCGGGGCACGAGCAGGTGCTGTTCCCCGAGTACCCTACCTGGCAGGACCGCTCCGAGGCGGTCGCCGCGCACGCGATCCGCTGGCTCAGCGACGAGCAAGA
This sequence comes from Pirellulaceae bacterium, assembly GCA_035649715.1. Classification (GTDB taxonomy): domain Bacteria; phylum Planctomycetota; class Planctomycetia; order Pirellulales; family Pirellulaceae; genus CAYLLN01. Next base: position 877 of record DASRJB010000949.1, on the reverse strand, counting down.
GCGGCAGCGGCTGATCGGCAAGCTGAAGGTCCTTCGCGAGCGGTTGGCAGCCGGCGGCGCTTCGCGGGCAGCGGCGGATTACATCGTGCAAGCGCTGGCGGTCGATGCCGAGCAGGGCGTGACGCTGCGGCGGGCCTCGTGACGACGCAGGCCGCGTCGTCTACGGCGGGCTATAATTGCCTGTTTTGAGGAGCCGACCCGTGTTTCTGGCTGAGCCGCCGCGGACGCAATTCGACCTGAATTTCCAGGTTTTGGGCTTCCCCGTGCGCGTCCACCCGCTGTTCTGGCTGATCGGGGCGCTGATTGGCTACGCCTTCATTAGAGACTATGGCGCGATCGGCCTGGTGATCTGGGTGTTCGCGATGTTCGTCTCGATCCTGCTCCACGAGCTGGGCCACGCGCTGATGATCCGCCGCTTCGGCCGCGATGCGCACATCGTGCTCTACGCGATGGGCGGCCTGGCGATCGAGGGCCGGCCGCAATCGAACTACGGCAACCCCTGGTCGCTCGATTCGTACACGGGCTATCAGCCGCGGCAGCGCACGCCGCAGGAACAGATTCTGATTTCGGCGGCGGGGCCGGGGATTCAGCTGGTGCTCGCCGGGCTGGTCATCGCGGCGGTCTATGCGTCGGGCGGCTATATGCGGGTCGGCGGCGGCCTCTTGCCGTTGCCTCAGGCGATACTGGGCCGCGACCTGGCGGCCAACGTCAACATCCAACTGCTGGTGCACGACCTGCTCTTCATCAACATCTTTTGGGCGATCATGAATCTGCTGCCGGTGCTGCCGCTCGACGGCGGGCAGATCGCGCTGCAAGTCTTCATGCAGCACGATCCGTGGCAGGGCACGATCCGGGCGCTGTGGCTGTCGGTGATCAC
>DASRJB010000948.1:0-4509 GCA_035649715.1 Pirellulaceae bacterium | reverse complement strand
GGCCCTGGGCTGCTACTGGCGGAAGGACGGCGTGCCGATCTGGCAGAATCCGCAGCTGATCGCCGAGGACGGCAGCGACTATCGCGCCGGTCCCGAGCAGGCGCACCAATTTGCGGCGACGTTGGCTAAGAAGCTCGGCGTCGATCCCAAGTTCGCGATCCCCGGCCACGAAGACGCCTGGTATTACTTGTGGCGCGAGCGACGGCTGCCCACCAACGTCGATCCGCTCGAGAGCAGGCTCGAAGACCCTGAAGAGCGGGCGCGTTTGGCGAAAGTCTTCGAGCAGGGTCTGAACACGATTGTCGGCTACGCGCTGCCGATCCAGCGCGTCCACACCGGCGCGGAAGCGTACTGGCTCAGCGGCCAATGGTTCCTCCGCGCTGGGCACATGTATTTGACTCCCGGCGATTCGCCGATGGGTTATCGCCTGCCGCTGGACAGCTTGCCCTGGGCCGCGCCGGAGCATTCTTTGCAGCCGCTCGCCCTGCGCGATCCGTTCGATCGGCCGGGCCCGCTGCCGCGCCTGCAGAGCGGGGGGCGTCAGCCCCCTGAGGTCGAACGAACTGTGCGACTACAGTCTCCAACCGCCGAATCTCAGGCCGCCGCGGGCTCAGTGGGCTCACGCCCACCGCTCGCCGAATTTGCGTCACGCCCGCCGCTCGCCGGCCAATCGCAGCCGGGAGTCGTCCGCACGGCACTCTGCGTCGAGCCGCGGGGCGGGACGCTGCGGATCTTCATGCCGCCGCTGGGCCATTTCGAGGACTATCTGGAGCTCGTGCAGGCAATCGAGGCGACAGCCCTGGAGCTGGCTCTGCCCGTGCAAATCGAAGGCTACACGCCGCCCTTCGACACCCGAGTCAACCATTTCAAGATCACGCCCGATCCCGGCGTGATCGAGGTCAACATCCATCCGGCGAATCAGTGGGACGAGCTGTCCGACCACACGCGAATCCTCTACGAAGAGGCCCGGCAATCCCGGCTGTGCACCGAGAAATTCATGCTCGACGGCCGTCACACCGGGACGGGCGGCGGCAACCACGTCGTCCTCGGCGGGCCAACGCCCGGCGACAGCCCGCTCCTGCGGCGGCCGGACCTGCTGCGGAGCCTCGTCGCCTACTGGCACAACCACCCCTCGCTGTCATACCTGTTCTCGGGAATGTTCGTCGGCCCGACGAGCCAGGCCCCGCGCGTCGATGAGGCCCGCAACGACAGCCTGTACGAGCTGGAAATCGCCTTCCGCGAGATTCCCGAATACGGCGACGTGCGGCCGTGGCTCGTCGATCGCGTCTTCCGGCATCTGCTGGTCGATTTGACCGGCAACACGCACCGGGCCGAGTTTTGCATCGACAAGCTCTACTCGCCCGATTCGGCCGACGGGCGGCGCGGCCTCCTGGAGTTCCGCGCGTTCGAAATGCCGCCGCATTGGCAGATGAGCCTCGTGCAGCAGATGCTGCTGCGGGCGCTGGTGGCCCGCTTTTGGGAGCAGCCCTACCGGGCGAAGCTGGTCCGCTGGGGCACCGAGATCCACGACCGGTTCATGCTGCCTCATTTCGTGCAGCAGGACTTCCAGGACGTGCTGTTCGAGCTGCGGCAGTCCGGCCTGGCCTTCCAGGAAGCCTGGTTCGCGCCGCATTTTGAATTCCGCTTCCCGATCCTGGGCCAGGTCGCGCAGCGCGGCATTCACGTCGAATTGCGGCAGGCGGTCGAGCCCTGGCACGTGCTGGGCGAAGAGGCCGCCGGCAGCGCCACCGCCCGCTATGTCGATTCGTCGGTCGAACGACTGCAAGTAAAAGTCACCGGCCTGACCGACACGCGGCACGTGGTCGCCTGCAATGGCCGCCGGATTCCGCTGCATCCGACGGGCACGAGCGGCGAGTTCGTCGCCGGCGTGCGTTACCGGGCCTGGCAGCCGCCGTCGTGCCTGCATCCGACGATCGGCGTCCACGCGCCGCTAGTGATGGACATTCTCGATACCTGGCTGGGCCGTTCGCTCGGCGGCTGCACGTATCACGTGGCCCATCCCGGCGGGCTAGCTCACGACACCTTCCCCGTCAACGCCAACGAAGCCGAGGGCCGCCGCGTGGCCCGCTTCTTCGCGTTCGGCCACACACCCGGCCCCGTCGTCATTCCGCCCGAAATTCGCTCGCCCGAAGCTCCGCTGACGCTCGACCTGCGGCTGCCGCCGGCCGAGGCCGACGTCCTCTCGCGAATGCTCCCCGCCAGCGCCGACACGTATCGCGGCAACGGGCAGACGCTCCAGCCTCACGCCCGCCTCGTCGAGCGCGAGCACAGTTATTCGTAGCGCGGATTACGGCTCAAGAGCGCCGCAGCGGCTTCCAGCTGCTCCCGCAATTCGCGGCGCCATTACCGCTAGGCGTTCTTCCGCTTCTTTGCCTTGCCGAGGACCTTCTCGGCCTGCTCGGCGCTGAGGACGGCGCGGAGAGCGTCGTTGCGAACGTTGGTCGCGGCGGTCAACTCCTTGTTTGCCGCTTCGAGCTTCGTCTTCTGCTCGTCGGTGAGCTTCATCGCGGCTTCGACCTCGGCGGCTGCCTCGCGGCCCTTTTTGCCGGCGTCCTTGGCGGCCTTCTGGGTGGTTCTCTTCGCCTGTAGCTGCTCAGCCGTGTAGATCGCGTTGACCTTGGCCGTGGCCTCGGCGATCTTCGCCGCGTGTTCGGCGACGATCTTGTTGCACTTCTCGAGCAGGTCCGGCTGCAAAACGGCCTCTTCGAGCTTCTTCTTGATCTGGGCCGACGGATCGGCCTTCCGCTTTTTGGCTTCCTGGCCGACTGCCGAGCTCCAGGTCATTACGGCGGCCAGCAGGCAGAACACAACCAGCAACTTCGGAGCGAGCGATTTCATGGGGAGAGTCTCCGGAACAATGAATGGAAAATGGGTCTTCGAATCGTCGGGAAACAGACGTGCCCACGCGCGTCGGCGTGGGCACGAAGTTGGTCGGTCAGGCGGCAGTGCGCTACGAGAACAGCCCGCGGATCACCTTGCCGTCGCGGACGATCGTGATCGGCCGGCCGGAGTTGGTCTGGTATTCCTTGGTGTGGTCGATGCCCAGCGTGTGATAGAAGGTCGCCGCCACGTCGTCGGGCGAGAAGCCTTCGTTCTTGGGCATCGTGGCCTTGTCGTCGCTCTCGCCGAGCACCTGGCCGCCGCGGACGCCGCCGCCCGCCAGCACCATGAACATGCACCGCGGATAGTGGTCGCGGCCGCCCTCGGCGTCGCGGCTGTTGATTTTCGGCGTGCGGCCGAATTCGCCGGTGACGAAGACGCTCGTCGAATCGAGCAGCCCCTTCTCGGCCAGGCCGTTCAGCAGGGCCGCCAGGCCGACGTCGAGCTTGGGCAGCAGGTTCGTCTTCAGGCGGGTGAAGTTGCTGTTGTGGGTGTCCCAGCCGCCGAGCGTCAGCGTGACGAACCGCACGCCCGACTCGACCAGCCGCGAGGCGAGCAAGCAGCTCATCCCGAACGGATCCTCGCCAAACGGCTTGGCATAGGCCGGCGTTTCCTTGCTCACATCGAAGGCGTCGCGGGCCTTCTTGCTGGTGATGATCGCGTGGGCCTGCTCGCTGAAGCGGTCGAGGCCGGTCAGCAGCTGGCTGTTCGACTCGACCGAAGCGAAGGTCTTGTCCAGGTCGGCCAGCAGGTTCGTCCGCCGCTCGACCTCTTCCACGGTCAGGCCGTTGCCCAGCGTAATCCCGCGGACGCCGTAGGGCACGCCCGGGCGCGGCGCGCTGGTCGTGTTCAGCGGGGCATATTGCACGCCCAGGAAGCCGGGCCGCTGGTTGCTGTTGGGAATCGCCACGAAGGGCGGCAGGTCCTTCGGTCCGCCGAGTTCCTTGGTCACCACCGCGCCGTAGCCGGGATATTCCAGCGACGGAATCGGCCGGCTGCCGGTGTTGACGTATTCGGTGCCCAGCTCGTGAGCGCCGAGCGTGTGGCTGACGCCGCGGAGGATCGCGAACTTGTCGGCGCACTTGGCCAGGTTCGGCAGGTGCTCGCTGATCTCGACCCCCGGAGCGTTCGTTTTGATCGGATTGAACTGCCCGCGGTATTCCGCGGGGGCGTCCGGCTTGAGGTCGAACGAATCCATGTGCGACGGGCCGCCCGTCAGGTTGATGAAGATCGCGCTCTTGGCCTTCGCCGGGCCGATCTCGCCGGCCGCAGCCAGCCGCAAGTAGCCGGACAGCGAGAGGCCCATGCCCAAGGCGCCTGCCTTCAAGAAGTCGCGGCGCTTCACGCCATCACAAGTAAGAGAGAACGCCATAAGTCGGATCCCTTCTGAAAATGGAACGGTGTCTGTTGGAAAATGCGAACGTCAATCGCTCCGTCGAACGTTAGTGGTTAACGATGAACTCCTTGGTGTTAATGAGCGTCCAGAGCAGGCCCTTGGCGCCGGCAAGCGGCGATTCGGCCTGGGCCAGGTATTGCGAGCAGCGGTTGATCTCGTCCGGCGTCGGCAGCCGGCTGAGCGTCCGCAGGTAAGCCTGACGAACCAGGGCA
>DASRJB010000947.1:0-2776 GCA_035649715.1 Pirellulaceae bacterium | reverse complement strand
CGCCGCCGGGATCGGACGCGGCCGGCTTACTCGCCGGCGCCGGCGTGTGCCAGCTGGGCTGCTGCGGCGGCGGCGTGCTGGGTTGCGCGGCGGGAGCCGGCGTCTGCCAGGTGGCAGCCGAGGCCAATTCGGTCTTGAGGTGGCTGGCCCGCTGATAGCGCCGGTCGGGCTCCTTCTCGAGCGTCCGCAGGACGACCTGGTCGATCCGCACGTCGAGCTGCACTTTGTGCGAGGGCGGCTCGAAGCGGCCCAGCGGCAGCTCGCCCGTGAGCATCTCGTAAATCACGACGCCGAGCGAATAGATGTCGGCCCGGTGATCGACGGTGCTGGGCCGCTCGATCTGCTCGGGAGCCATATAGCGCGGCGTGCCCATCACCTGCTGCGTGCGGGTCAGCGTGAAGTCGTCGGGGCCTTTGCCGAGCAGCTTGGCCAGGCCGAAGTCGGCGATCTTCACCCGGCCCGAGCGGTCGAGCAGCACGTTCTCGGGCTTGATGTCGCGGTGCACCACGCCCTGGTCGTGGGCGTATTGCAACGCGTCGCAGATCTGCGGGACGATCGCCAGGGCTTCCTGCGGCGCGAGTCGGCTAGCCCGCAGCGCGTGCCGCAGGTTGACCCCATCGACATATTCCATCAGCAGAAAATAGACGTCGCCCTTTTGGTCGAAGTCATAGACCGTGACGATGTTGGGATGATTGAGACGGGCCAGGGCCCGCCCCTCGCGGTTAAAGCGTTCGGTGAAGGCCGGGTCCTTCGCCGCCTCAGGCGGCACGACCTTCAAGGCCACCAGCCGATCCAGGTTTCGCTGCCGGGCCTTGTAGACCGAGCCCATGCCGCCGCGGCCGAGCAGCTCCAGGATTTCCAGGTCGGGAAAATGCTGCTGCAGATTGGACCACTCGCCGGCGGCCGGCGGCTGCGAGCCCGAAGGGGGCGTGGTTGCCGCCAGCCCGCGGTCGGCTGCATCAGCCGCCCGGGTTCCGATCGCCCCGGCCATCAAGCACGCCGGGCAGAGCCCCTCGGGCGCGTCGGCCGCCAGCGGCGCGCGGCACTGCGGGCAGAACCGCTGCGTCAGCAGGGCGATGATCGTGTGGCGGGCGTCGGCATCGTCTGGACCGCGGGCCGGAGAGAGAGGTGCGATTGGCGGCGGAGCCTGCCGCCAGGCCGCAGCTGGCGCTTCGGCCGGCCGGCGCTGAGCCGCCACGATGATCAACACCACGACGGTGGGCACGATCAAAAAGGCCCCGCCGCAGAGCACGAGCAACAACAATTCCGACCAGCCCAAGCCCATCATGTTTCACCTGCCGCGGATGACCGCTGTGACAGAATCGTAACCAGTCACCCAGGACTTACGCAAAAACGGGCGATGGTTACGCCGAAGCGGCCTAGCGTCCTTGCAGAGCGGCCAGGAGCAAGCCCAGCTCGTCGTCCACATCTCCTTCCGCGGCAACGGTTTGCGCTACTTCCGCCCGCAGGGCCTCGCGATATTTCTCGCGCAGGCGATGCACGGCGACCTTGACCGCTCCCTCGGTCATCTGCAGCTGGCCGGCGACGTGCCGCAAGGGCGGCGCGCCGGCCTCGCCCGTCAGGTAAACCTTCAGCGCGTCGAACAAGGCCTGTTTGCCGGCGGTGGCGTGCTCCTGGCGGAGGCGGGCCAGCGTGCGGTCCAGGAGCGTCAGGGCCCAGCGGCGCTCGAAGACGCGTTCGGCAGTCCAATCGTGCGCGGGTTCGTGTCGGTAGCGGGCTTCGCCGTCGGCCAGGTCGATCGGGAAGAGTTGCCGGCCGCCGCCGCGTTTCTGGGCCGCGGCCTTGTCGCGCTCTTTGGCGACGAACCGGGCCACGGCCGTCAGCAGGAACGCTCGAAACCGGCCGCGCTCGCGGTCGGCGTCGGCGAGATACTCCTTCTCCAGCAGCGTGGCGAAGAAGGCCTGGGTCAGATCGCCGGCGTCCTCGGCCGGCTGGCCGCGGCGGCGAATGAACGCGTACACCGGATACCAGTAAGCCCGGCAGACCTCTTCCAGCGCCGCTTGCGCCTGCTCGCCCCCGTCGCCGGTCGCCGCGGCGATCAGGCTCCAGTGCGTCGTGTGGAATTGCGGATCGCCCGCCGTGGAGGTCATGCGGTCCAGTATAGACCGCGTTATGCTTTCAGCATCGTTGTCGACGCTCTCCCGACCCCATCGTTGTGGCCGGTCTCCCGACCGTGCCACACCCGCCGACCGGCGTGGACGCCGGGGCTAAGCAGAAGTCGTCCCTAACCGCAGACGAGCCATGAAACTCGGACTCATCAACTCCGCCTGGGTGCAAGCCAATCAGCCGACGGTTTATGGTCTGCGGAAGACCAAGGAACTGGGCTTCGATTCGGTGGACATCTTCGTCGATCCACTCGACATCGACGTCCGCGAGCGGCGGCTGATCAAGAACGAGTGCGACCGTCTCGAGCTGCCGATCGTCTCGATCGCCTGCGTGGCCGTCGGCCTGATCGACTTCAACCCCAGCGTGCAGCGGTTTCATATCGACCGGGTGAGGAAGTATCTCGACCTGGCTTTCGAGTACGAGGCCAAGAACGTGCTGCTCGTCCTCGGCGAATACATCTGGAATCAGGAAGTCATTCCTCCCGCCGAGCAGTGGAAGACCGGCGTCGAGAACTGTCGCCGGCTGGGCGATTACGCCGCGGGGCTGGGCGTGAAGATCGCCCTGGAGCTGGAGCCGTTCCACCTGTCCCTGGTCAACGACGTGGACAGCATGGCCCGGTTCCTCGACGACGTCGGCCACCCGGCCGTGA
>DASRJB010000946.1:0-2859 GCA_035649715.1 Pirellulaceae bacterium | reverse complement strand
CCGCCTCGATAATCTGCCCTGACAACATCTCAAATGCATGACCCATGCTGCAAAACTCCAATGTTGTAAGGATACGGGAGCGCGAAAACGCGAATGAGAACGGAGAGTCGATCTAGCTTAGTTCTGCTCTGTTTCGCGCTTCGTTCTTTCGCGCTTTCGCGTTTCTGCCGGAAGTCGATTCAAGGTTTCCCGATCAGCTTTTTGAGCTGTGGCCACGGGCGGGTGTTGGCGACGTCGACTTTGGTGAGGCCGGCGCGGCGGGCCTGGAGGATGCCGTAGCGGAGGACCTCGAAGCCGTCGGGCGAGTGGGCGTCGGTGTTGATGACGATGGGAATGCCGTGCTGCTTCGCGGCGGCGCAGTAGACGTCGTTGAGATCGAGCCGGGCCGGGTTGGCGTTGAGCTCCAGCAGCTTGCCGTGCTTCTTGGCGGCGGCCATCACCGCGTCGAGATCGACCTCGTAGGCTTCGCGGCGATTGATCAGCCGGCCGGTCGGGTGCGCGATGATATCGACGTGCGGATTCTCGATCGCGCCCAGGATTCGCTCGGTGATCTGCTGCCGCGATTGCTTCTGGCCGTAGTGGATGCTGGCGATGATCCAGTCGCCCTGGGCGAGCACGTCGTCGGGCAGGTCCATGCCGCCCTTTTCCAGGATGTCGCACTCGATCCCTTTGAGGAGCGTGAAGCCTTTGGGCAGGTTCTCGCGAATCTTGTCGATCTCCTGCCACTGCTCGAGCAGCCGCTCGCCGTTTAAGCCGCGGGCCATGCTGACGCGTTGCGAGTGATCGGTGATGGCGATGTACGACAGGCCCTGCGCGCGGGCGGCGGCGATCATCTCTTCGATCGAGGCGCTGCCGTCGGAGGCGGTCGTGTGCATGTGCAGGTCGCCGCGGATGTCCTCCAGCGTGATCAGCTCCGGCAGTTTGCCGGCGTCGGCCCACTCGAACTCGCGCCGCCCCTCGCGGATTTCCGGCGGAAAGACCGGCAGCTTCAGCGTGTCGTAGACTTCCTGCTCGGTCGCGCCGGCGATCCGCGTTTCCTTCTCTCCTTTGACGCGGAACACGCCCCACTCGCTGATCTTCAGCCCCTGATCTTTCGCCCGGCCGCGGAGGATGATGTTGTGCTCCTTGGAGCCCGTGAAGTACTGCAGGGCCGCGCCGAACGACTCGGCAGGGACGACGCGCAGATCGACCTGGAAGCCGCTCGCGATGCGGATCGACATTTTGGTCTCCCCGCGGCCGATTACGGTGGTCGCCTCGGGAAACGACGCGAGGCAGTCCATCGCCTCCGTCGGGTCCGGGGCGACGACGAGGATGTCGAGGTCGCCGATCGTCTCTTTGCCGCGGCGATAGCTGCCGCCGAATTCGAGCTGCTTGATCGACTTGCAGCCGCGAAAGTGCTCGCGCAGCTCCTGCACGATCTGGTCGGCCTCGGCCCAGTACAGCCGCTGGCCGGCCTGCGAGGCGATGCCGATGCCCTGCAGGATGAGCTGCTCGGTCTTTTCGCCAAAACCTTTCAGCTCGCGGACCTGGCCGGCTTCGCAGGCCGCCTTGAGCTGCTCGAGCGTGAGGATTTTCAGCTCCTTGTGCAGGGCCGCGGCTTTCTTCGGCCCGACGCCGGGGATGCGGAGCAGTGCCAGCACGCTGTCGGGCACCTGTTTCTTCAGCTCTTCGAGCTGCGGCAGCGAGCCGGTCTGGACCAGCGTGATGATCTTGGCCGCCAGGTCGTCGCCGATGCCGTCGATCTCGACCAGCTTCTGCTTTCCCGTTTCGACCATGCCGGCCAGCGGCTCCGGATAATCCCGGATCGTGCGGGCGCTGTTGCGATAAGCCCGCACGCGGAACGGGTTGGCGCCCTGAAAGTCCAGGATGTCGCCGATCAGATCGAAGGCGTCGGCAATGTGGGCGTTGGTCATGGGGCAGTTCAAGTTCCAAGTTGAAGGTTCGAGATTGCGTGCGCGTTTGGCCTGCGTTGCTAACGTCGATTATGATGGATAAAGCTGCATCGTGAATCAGCCGCCGTTGATTGCCATGTCTTCCGTCATCGCTCCAACCTTCGGCTTCGCGTTTCCGCCGCTGACTCCTCAGCCGCGGCGGTTTTCTTGCGCCGAGTTCCATCAGCTGGGCGACATGGGCTGGTTCGAGGGCCGGCGGGCGATGTTGATCGACGGGGAGATTCTGGAAATGCCCGGTCCGAATCCGCCGCACGCCACGATGACGGCCAAGGTCGATTACACGCTCCGCCGCTATTTCACGCAGGGTTTTGTCATCCGCAACCAGTCGCCGCTGGTGCTCGGCCAGGCGACGGACCCGGAGCCAGACCTGGCCGTGGTGGCCGGGAAGTTGATGGATTTTTACTCGGCTCATCCGACCACGGCGGCACTGGTAATCGAAATCGCCGACAGCACGCTGGCCTTTGACACCACGACCAAGGCCAGCCTCTATGCCGCGGCCAAGATCGCCGATTACTGGGTCGTCGATCTGGTCGGCAAGCGGCTAATCGTATTCCGCCAGCCTCAGCCTGATTCGGCGCAGCCATTCAAGGCGAAATACGCATCGGTGCAGCCGCTGCAGCCGCCGGGGACGATTTCGCCGCTGTCGGCGCCGGTGGCTTCGATTCCCGTGGCCGACTTGCTGCCATAGTCAGGCGTGAATCTCCACCACGTCCTTGTCGTGGATGACATAGTCGCCCTTCATCTGCGTGCCGGGCGAGAGGACGGCGCTGCCCCAGACGCGGGCGTATTTGAAGTTCTCGGCCATGTCGCGGTGCACAAGCCAGGCGACGTCGAGCAGCGTGCCGCCGCGCTTGAGCGTGAACGGCCGCTCGTAGTCGGCCTCTTTCTTCGTCGGCAGCTTGGTGTA
>DASRJB010000945.1:0-3042 GCA_035649715.1 Pirellulaceae bacterium | reverse complement strand
AGAACCCTGAGTACTACGACGTGATCGTGACGACCAACATGTTCGGCGACATCATCACCGACCTGGGCGCCATGATTCAAGGCGGCCTGGGCGTCGCCGCCGGCGGCAACATCAACCCGGACAAGGGCGGCGTGAGCATGTTCGAGCCGATGGGCGGCTCCGCCCCCAAGTACACCGGCCAGAACGTCATCAACCCGATCGCCGCTATCGCCGCCATGAGCATGCTCCTGGAGCACAGCGGCCAGCCCGCCGCCGGCGCGCGGATCATGAAAGCCATCCAGCAAGTCACCGGCACCAAGATGAAGAGCCAATCGGCCGGCAAGATGGGCTATGGGACCAAGGAAGTGGGCGACCTCGTCGTCGCGGCGCTGTGACCGCGGCCGGTTCGCCAGGCAAGGAGCCAGGGTGTGAATGCTGCCTTTTATTGCATGGCACGGCGGCCTGCGCCGCTTTCCGAGGACGAACGCGAGGCCGTTCGCAAGCTGGAGGCCAAGTACTCGGTCGAAAGCCGCATTAAGCGGTTCCAGGAGACGGGCCAGGGCATCGACTGGCGGGCCTGGCGGTTCCTGCCGCCCGAGCAGTTCTCGGCCGCCGACACGATCTTGGAAGGCAGCGCCGAGTTGCCCTGCGAAAGCGAGGAATCGCTGGCCACGGCCATCGCCCACTGGTGCAACTTCGCCACCGGCCTGCGCCGCGAAGTCGCCAAGGCCCTCTGGGAGGTCCGCGTCGGCGACCGCGAGATTAAGCACGACTATCGCAACGACCGCTACGACCCGGCGGCGTAGAACCGGGAGTCAGGGGTCGGGAGTCGGGAGTCGGCGGATTGCACCGGGCCACGCCACGGTCAACAATTCCGTACTAGGCATGTACCGACTCCTGACCCCCGACTCCCAACCCCCAACTTCCCGTGCTCAAAGAACTCTTCAACCTCTCCGGCCGCGCGGCCTTGGTCACCGGCGGCAGCAAAGGCATCGGCAAGGCGGTCGCCCGCGGCCTGGCCGAGTGCGGCGCGAACGTGGCGATCTCGGCCCGCCACGAGGACGAGCTGAAGAAGGCCAAGGCCGAAATCGCCGATGGGACAGGCGTGAAGGTCGAGTATTTCGTCGCCGACATGAACGACCGGGCGGCCGTGAAGAAGCTCGCGGCAGACGTCCTCAAAACGTTCGGCCGCTGCGACATCCTGTTCAACAACGCCGGCAGCAACAAGCCGCAGCCGCTGGTCGAGACGACCGACGAGGTCTGGGACAACATCGTCGAGTTGAACCTGACCAGCTGTATGCGGCTTTCCCGCGAGATCGCCCCCTCGATGATCAAGAACAAGTGGGGCCGGATCATCTATACGTCATCGATCATGGGGCTGGCCAGCAACCCGGCCCGCGGCTGCTATTCGGCGACGAAGGCCGCCCTGATCGGCATGGCCCGGGCCCAGGCGCTGGAGCTGGGCCCCCACGGCATCACGGTGAACTGCCTCGCGCCGGGGCCGGTCGCCACGGACCTGCCGATGAGCATCCTCTCGCCCGAGCAGAAGAAAGTCTTTGCCGAGCGGACGGCCGTCAAGCGCTGGGGCCAGGCGATCGACATGGTCGGCCCGGTCCTGATGCTGGCCACTGATGCCGGCGCATTTATCACCGGAAACGTCATCCTCGCCGACGGCGGCATCCTCTGCCGGACGTTCGATTGATTCTTGCGGATGTGGGAGCCAAGCCATGTCGCGGATCTCAAGGCGGCGGGTACTGGGAGCGATGGCTGCCGCCGGCGCGAGCCTCGCCTGGGGCCGACAGGCCAAGTCGGCGGACGTGCGGGACGTAGCCTGGCTGGCGGAGATTCAGCAGCGGCCGGCGAACGTACCCGGCGACGCGCCACTGCTCTCCGACCTGAAAGTTGCGTCGTTGGCGGCATGGAAAGCGCAGCGCGACGAGCTGCGCCGCTGGTGGCTGGAGTTCCTGGGGCCGATGCCGGCCAAGCGGAAGGCCGTTCCGAAGCTGGAGATCCTGGAGGAAGATCAAAAGGACGGCGTCATTCGGCAGCTCGTGCGGTACGTCGTCGAACCGGCTGATTCGATGAGGCCAGCAGAGTTCACCGAAGCCTATTTGCTCAAGCCGGCCAAACTGGCAGGCAAGGCGCGGGGTATCGCGGTCTTTCACTCGACGGTCGAATACTCGATCCGGCAGCCGGCGGGTCTGGAAGGTCCGCCGGAAAAGCACTTTGGGCTGCGGTATGCGAAGCAGGGCTGCGTCTGCTTCTGCCCGCGGAATTATCTCTGGCCCAAGACCAACGGCATTGCGGCGGCGGCGGAGGCCGAGAAGTACCTGAAGCGCGTGCCGGGCTCCAAGGGCATGACCAAAATGCTCTACGACGCGCTGGTCGCCGTCGATATTTTGGCGGCGCTGCCCGAGGTCGATCCGGAGCGGATCGGGAGCGTCGGCCACTCGCTAGGGGCCAAGGAGACGCTCTACCTGGCGGCCTTCGACGAGCGGGTGAAGGCCACGGTCAGCAGCGAAGGGGGCGTCGGGACGAAGTTCTCCAACTGGGACGCCGCCTGGTATCTGGGCGGCACGATCAAGGAGCCGACGTTCACGCACGAGCAGCACGAGCTGCTCGCCCTGGCCGCGCCGCGGCCGTTTTTGCTGGTCGGCGGCAATTCGGCCGACGGCGATCGCGGCTGGCCGTTCATCGCCGCAGCCTTGCCGATCTATGAGCTGTATGGCAAGCCCGCCCGCCTGGGCCAATTCAACCACGGCAAAGGCCACGCCGTGCCGCCGGAGGCGGAAGCCAAGATCGAGGAGTGGCTAATGACGTACCTCTAAGAACCGAAGAACCAAAGAACCGAAGAACCAAATCCGAGACAGGGCGTCTGCTGATCACTTTGGTTCTTTGGGTCTTCGGTTCTTGAGATTTTCCTCAGTGGTCACCGATCCGCCACACGAAGAAGATCATGTATTGCGGCGTCCAGAGGAGCAGGGCCGCGAGGGCGACGAGGATTACGACAGGACCGGGCAGCGCCGCCTGGGCAACCTTGAGCGTGCCGATGAAGAGCGCCAG
>DASRJB010000944.1:0-4651 GCA_035649715.1 Pirellulaceae bacterium | reverse complement strand
GCCGTTGCCGGCGGAGAGCAGGACGGCACACGGAGTGTGCCTGCTACTTAGCCGCGCATAATGCCCCGTGGCCACAAACTCCGCCCCGACGCTGTCGGCATAGTCAAAGAGCTTGCCAAACTTCAGCCAGTTGTTGCACTGCACGCACGGGTTGGGCGTCCGCCCGCGGCTGTATTCGTCGATGAAGTAATCGACGATCCGACGAAATTCGGCCTGCAGGTTCAGGGCGTAAAACGGAATATCCAGCCGGTCGGCCACGCGGCGGGCGTCTTCGGCGTCGCTGGCCGAGCAGCAACCCTGCTTGTGGTCCGCCCGGGAATCGAAAATCGGCAGCTTAAATCCCGGCGGCCCGTCCGCGGCACACGCGTCCTGGGCCTCCTCGCCGTGCCGCATGAACACGCCGATCACCTCGTGCCCCTGCTCCTTCAGCAAGTGCGCGGCGACGCTCGAATCAACGCCGCCGGACATGGCAAGGACGATGCGGGACATGGGGAAATTCGGAATGCGGAGTTCGGAGTGCAGAATTAATCCAGGGGGTACCGGTGATGCGCGCATATCGCAAACATTTTTTCCGGACGACAGTTTTTGCTGTAAGTGTTTATTCTGAAAGGTGTTGTGGCGAAAACTAGTCGATTTCCGTTATGCGCATTATGCGCGCTTGCGAATTCATATGGACGGCCAGCGGAGCGCTCCTGGCAGACGGGTGATTATATCACCTGTACACCTATCGGCAACCCTGCAGAGTAGCGCGGGCTCACCGGCAATCTGTTCCCAACTCCGCATTCCGCACTCCGCATTCCGCATTGGATCGCGCGCTTGACTTTCCCTCGCCCGCTCCCCTACGCTTCTCCTGGGGCCACGTGCGGACTCTCTTCCAGCAAGACCGCACACCCGCGCAGCCGGTTCGCGGCTGCCGAGTCCTTCGGCCATGAGAACCCGCCTGCTTCTCGTCGCGGTGTCGCTGGCCAGTATCGCCGTAATTGCTGGACTCTCGTATTTCTATCAGCAGCGCCAAACAGCCGCGCGCCGGCTGGCGGCGTGGCGCGAACTGCAAACAGACCGCCAATCGGACCGTCTGGTGGTTGCAGTTCATCCGCTGCCACCACTTGAATCCAGCGCGGACGCGGAGCAATGGGTGGAGCTGATCAAGTACACGATTGCCCCGCACACTTGGGACGATAGGGGCGGACCGGCGCATTTGACAGTGGTTCCCGGCGGGTTGGTGGTGCGGCACACGACGGAGGTTCAGCGGCAGATCGCAACAGTGTTCTCTGCATTCGCCGATCGGGACGAGCAGCCGCAATCCTTGGAGCCGCTTTGGCTGCTGCCAGACAAGCTTGGTGCGCTGGAAAGGCGGATTCACTCGGCGCTGGCCGAGCCGTCAGCGCTCGACTGCGTCGATCGGCCGCTGTGCGAAGTGGTCCAGGAGCTCAGCCGCCGGCACGCGATTCCGATCGCGCTGAACCTGAAATGCCTTGACGATGCCGGCATTGATCCCGCGATGCGGGTGACGATGCAGCTGAGGGGACTCACGCTTCGGTCGCTGCTGCGGCTGCTGCTCCGCAAGTGCGATCTGACGTATGTCGTACGGAATGGCCTCCTCCAAATTTCCACGCCCGACGACGCTGACTGTCAAGAAGTGCTCGTGGCTTATCCCGTTGGCGACCTGGCCACGCCGGACGAACCCGCTCTCGGGTTTCTAGTCGATTTGATCACGACCTGCGTCGCGCCGCAGTCGTGGGGATTTTCGGGTCCCACACCCGATTTTGCCTTCGGCGATCATTGGCTGGTCATTCCGCAGTCTCCGGAAGTTCACGAGCGAATCGCCGACTTTCTCACGCGACTGCGCCGCAAGCTGTCGCCGGCCGAAGCCGACGTGCTGTGGCCGCTGACGGTGGCCGAGCAAAACGAGCAGCGGATTGCCGCCGCACTGGACCGGCCGCTGGCCCTGCGCCTGGAGAATACGCCGCTCGAGGCAGCCTGTCGCCAACTGCAATCGGAACTGGGTGTGCCGGTGGTGATCGACGAGCGGTCGGTCCGACATGAAGAACCCGCCTCGCGCTTGCCCGTGAGCTGCGATCCGACGGCCGGACCTGCGCGCGACGTGCTGCGGGCCATGCTGGCGCAGCGGGGTCTCAACTTTCGCACCGCCAACGAAGTGATCGAGATCGTCTCTTCGGACTACCGCGAAGATCCCCCGACGCAAATCTTCGACGTCCGCCCTCTATTGACGACGTTTTCCGAGCGACGTCTTCCCGAATTGATCAGGACTTTGGCAACGCCCAAGCTCGTTGCGACGGGCGGCGATTACGGCTGGATCGACGAATTTCGTGGCCTGCTGATCGTCAGGGAGACCGAGGCAAACGTTCGCCGCGTGGGAAGAGTGATTCAAGCTCTGAATGCCTTGGGCCGGACGGAGCATAAGGCGGGCCAGTCGAAGCCTTGGGTCATACCGTTGGCGCCTGAGACCGGCCTCGACCACCTCGAGCGGCTGCTACAGACGCCGGCGAGCGTCGATTTTTGCGGCCTGCCGCTCGACCTGGCGCTGGCACAACTCGCCGCCGAATACGACTTCCGCGTCTGGCTGAACCCCCGTTCGATCGGAGGCGACGAGCGCTTTTATCAGTGGCCGCCGGTCTATCTGGAAACCAGCGAGCTGACTTTGGGCAATGTGCTCAGCGCCATGCTTTGGCCGCTAGGCCTGGACTACATGATTTCGGACGGCGTGATTTGCGTCTCAGACCCGCCCGATGCCGGCCTGTTCGATCCGCGACTGTATCGCATCCCCGTCGGCAAGGATCGCCAGCTCTGGCTCGCCAGGCTGAAGCTGCTCGACGGCGTCACCACCAATCCACCTTGGGATCCGCAGCATGGTTTGGCCATCGGCACGCCGGTCACGCCCGATTGGTTTGCCATCAGCGCCGACTGGCAAGGCCATCAGCGGATCGCCGATTGGTTATTCGAGCAGCGCACGGGGCAGACGCCGCCCTGGGCAATCCAGCGCCGCCGCCTGGAGGCTGAGTTTCCGCGGAGGCTCGACGCGGCATCCGCAGACGAGGATTCGTTCACGAAATGACCCCGTTGACTGAAACTGCCGTTCCTCTCGACGACGTTCGGCAGCCCGCCCGTCGAGTTTCGCTCCGCTGGCTTCTCGCGCTGGCCGCGGCCGTTGCGAGTGCACTGTCCATCGCCTGTTGGTGGCAGGAGCGCGAGTCCGCCTCCCGCCGGCTGGCGGCGTGGGAGGCGGAGCAGGCGGAGCTGGCGGCAAGCGACGGGCTGGAGCGGCTGGTGACGCTGAAGGGCGGGAAACTGACGCTGGAGGCATTCGCCGAGCTGATGGAGCGCGAGGTTGGACTGCCCGTGGAAATCGACTTCGCGGCGATCGAGGCGGAGAAGAACATCCCGCCGCGCAAGACGCTGTTCGTGCGGGCCCCCACGGGGACGCTCTCGATTCGCTCGGCCTTTCGCCTGGCGCTTTCCCCGCTGGGACTGGCGGCGGACAGGCGCGAAGGACAGATTGTCATCACGACGCTGGGCGAATCGGCCGAGGAAAACCGCCTGCTGACTGTCGTCTATCCGCTGCCGCAGCCGGAGCCGGTGGGGATGGACGAAGATGCCTGGCGGACTGCGGTCGCCGGCTGCGCTCGCGGCGACGGAAGGCACATTCAAGCAGTGCCGGGCGGGCTGGTTGTGGTCTCGACGGCCGACGGCCACCGCCGCGTGCAGCAGACGATCGATGCCATTTGCGGCTTGGCTGGACCATTGTCGCAGCCGGTGGTTGTGCCGCCGCAGCCGCCCGGCGATGTCGAGAGGCGAATTCTGGCAGAGCTACGGCAGCCAGCGCAAATCGAGTTCGTCGAGACGCCGCTCGCCGATGCCGCCACCTATCTGTCCGATCGGCATGCGATTCCGATCATCCTTCAAGAGAAGGCGCTGACCGAGGCCGGCATCAACCTGGACGCGCCGGTCACCAAAATGCTGAACGGCGTCTCGCTGCGCTCCGCGCTGCGATTGCTGCTGAAAGACCTCGATCTGACATTCGACGTGCGCGACGAGGCGCTGCTCATCACGACATACGAAGAAGCCGAGTCGCGCTTGCACACCGTCGCCTATCCGGTCCACGACCTGGTAGCCTCCGCGGCCGGTCCGGACTATGCGCCGCTGACCGGACTGGTGCAGGAAACGATCGCCCCGCAATCGTGGGAACAGGTGGGCGGCCCCGGCGGAATTCGCGGCATCAGCGGCGGCTGGCTGCTCGTTTCGCAGACGGCCTACACTCAGGAGCAAGTCGCCAACTTCCTTGCCCAACTGCGAGCGGCGCTGCGGGTCGATGCTCCGCGCGGCGTCGTGCGAGTCTCGCCGCCCTCGGCCAACGAGCAGAAGATCGAGCGGGCGCTGGCGCGCACGATCCCGCTGGAATTTCAGGGAGCTCCGCTCAAAGACGCCATGCAGGAGATTCAGGACACGCTCGACATTCCCTGCGTGATCAACACCAAGACACTGAACGACGCCGGAATCAACATCGACACGCCCGTCACCTGCAGCCTGCCGCCGGGCCGGGCCGGCTTTCAATTGCAGCTCCTACTGGAGCCGCTCGACCTGAACTACGTCGTGCGGGACGAAGTCCTGCAGATCACGACGCCGGACGACT
>DASRJB010000943.1:0-7496 GCA_035649715.1 Pirellulaceae bacterium | reverse complement strand
CGACGCAGCTTGCGTCGCCGCCGACGCTGGCAGCGTCGGCTACTCTCCCATCAGCTTCTTCACGCTCGGCTCGATCGCCTCGGCCCAGGTGCGGTAGCTCTTCTCGTTCAGGTGGAGCCGGTCGGGCATCACCTCCTGGCTGAGCGTGCCGTCCTCGGCCAGGAATTTGGGCCCAATGTCGAGGTAATAGACCATCTTCTCGTCGGCCAGGCCCTTGATGATCGCGTTGGCGCCTTCGTTGACCTCTCGCTGCTTAGCCGCCTTGTCGGCCCCGCGCGGGAAAATGGCCAGCACGAGCACCTTCGTCTCCGGCAGCTTCATGCGGAGCTTCTCGACGATCGCCTTGACGCCGGCGGCGATCTGCTCCGAGGTGTTCGTACCGGAGTTGTTGGTGCCGATCATCAGCACCGCCAGCTTCGGCTTGATGCCGTCGATGTTGCCGTGGTCGAGCCGCCACAGCACGTGCTGCGTACGGTCGCCACCGATGCCCAGGTTCACGGCGTTCCGCTTGCCATAGAACTCCTCCCAGACTTTTTGCCCGCCCCGCGGAGATTGGCCTTCCCAGCCCTGCGTGATCGAGTCGCCGATGAACAGCAGATCGACGTTGCCCTTCTTGACGCGCTCGTTGAACGAATTGTGCCGCGTCATCCAGCCGCCCTCGCGCGGCGCGGCCACGACGGCGTCGTTGGCGGGCTTGTCCTGGGCCAGGCACCAGGCAGGCAGACAGCAGACGGCCGCAGCCGCAATCAGCAGACGGCGAGAGGCATTCATGAGTGGCTCCAATAGGTGGGAAATCCGGATGCGGAAAACCGCCACGATACCCGCTGCCGCGGACGGGATATAGTGGTCGTTCATGGCCGATTCGCAGCCCAATCGTCTGCCGCTCCTCCGCCTGCTGCTGGCCGGCATGGCCGTGCCGGCGGCCTGCGCCGCGCTGGATCACGCGCTGCTCACGCAATTGATGATGGGCACGGCCAACGGCAGCGTGATGGTGCTCACGCTCGCCGCGTTCATTTTCCAGGTCGGCCTGTTCGGCGTGATGTGCGGCAAATTCATTGACCATCCAGTGCTGCGCTGGGCCATCTACATCTGGTGCTGGGTGCTCGTCGATTTGCAGTGCCTGACTGCCGGCTCCTTGGCGGGGCCGTCGTACTACTGGGGCAACATGCAGCGCCTGCTGCCGACGTCGCTGTTCAATGCCCAGCTTGGCCTGGTGACGATCTGGGCTGTGCTCGGAACGCTGCGCTGGTACTTCCGCCTGCCGGCGGCGCTCGTCCTGGCAACGCTCTGCGCGTTGCCGCTGCTCGACTCGCACTATCACGGCAGCGAGCTGGGCGGCCTGTTCTTCATGCAGACTTGCGTGCTGGCGTTCATCTGCGGCGTCCTGCGCTGGCAGCGCTTTCGCCTGGTCCAGCCCGTGAAGCTCGCCGCGGAAGCTCGCGGGGATCTGACGCGGCTGCAGTTCGGCGTCCGCCACGTGCTGATCTGGACGACTTCGCTGGCCGTCGTGCTGGCGCTGGCCCGCGCGCTCAACGTTCTCTCGCCGGGCTTCGTGGCGGAAATGCTCGGCCAGCGGTGGCTGGTCAATGTCACGGCCGGAGGCTTGATCGCCGTGGTGCTCGTGCTCGCCCTCTGGGCCGGTCTGGGCGAGGGTAGCTGGCTCCGCTTACTGGCGCTGGCGATCGTCGCGCCGCTGGCCGGAACGCTCGTCGCCGCCAGCGAGTGGTACAACCACTGGCATACGCCGCAGGGAATGTGGGCGGTCAATCCGCCCCTCTGGTCGTCGGCCTACTGGAACGGCTGGTGGGATACCGAATGGTGGCTTTGCGCCTGGACCTGTCTCGCGGGCGGTCTGCTGTTTGCCGCGCTCTTGATCTACCGCACGCTCGGCTACCGCCTGACTCGCACGCGGCGAGCCGCTTAGCGGGCTTCGAGCAACCGGCGCTCGTCGGTCAGAAAGACCTCACCGGTATCCAGGTCCTGCAATCCGCGCAGGCGCTGATCCTTGCGATCCGCCCGGACCATCCTCCGGTGCGAAACAAGCAGCTTGCGAAACTCCGCTGCCGGGACCAGCCGGCTGGCGCCCATTTCCGTCATCGAATGCCCCGCGTGATATCGTGTTGCTTCCCGTAGCATGGCCGCATCCATGAATTGCTCCTTCCGGCGCTAGCACCACGAATCTTCATGTCAGGGGATTGTACCGGCGGGGCGAAACGACCTGAACCCCCCACTCTGGAAGTTGGCCTTAAGTATTTTTCTGGAAACAAGTTACGGCGGCAAAAAGGGCGTCTTTTTGGCGCTGCGATTGGCCACTGATAGCATGTCATCTGCTAGCACTCGCAACACCGCGATCGGAGCCAGCCATGAGCCAGTTGAACCGTCGCCAATTCGCCGCTGCTTCGGCGGCCGTGCTCACTGCTAGTACCATGCCGCACGTTCGCGCGGCGAACGAAGCGCCGGACTGGCGGCTGGGAAGCTTTGCTGCCGACATCACGCCGCCGCTGGGACACCCGCTCATCGGCGGTCTGCGGGAGCCGGCGAAGTCGATCAAGGATCGGCTGTCCGCCCGGGGGGTCGTGCTGGGCGGCCCGGCCAAACCGCTGGTGATCTGCGGCCTGGACTGGTGCGAGCTGCGGAACGACGCCTACGACCGCTTTCGCGACGCGCTGGCGATCGCCACCGGCACCGACCGGCAGCGAGTCTTGCTAACTTGCTTGCACCAGCACGACGCGCCGTATTTCGACCTCGCTGGCCAGAAACTGCTCGACGCCGCCGGCTATCCCAAGCTGATGTTCGACCCGGCATTCTTCGAGCAAGCCGTCGCGGACACTGCCGCGGCGGCGAAGCTCGCCTTGACGAAGCTGCGGCCCGTGACGCACATCGGCGTCGGCCAGGCGGCTGTGGAGAAGGTCGCCTGCAACCGCCGCGTCGTCGGCGCGGATGGCAAGCCGCGGTTCAATCGCTATAGCTTCGTCCGCGATCCGGCGGTCCGCGACGCCCCAGAGGGACTGATCGATCCAGAGCTCAAGACGCTCAGCTTCTACAGCGGCGAGGAGCCGCTGGCGGCGATCAGCCTGTACGCGACGCACCCGATGAGCTATTACGGCAACGGCGAGGTCTCCTACGACTTTCCCGGCATGGCCCGCGAGATGCGCCAGCGCCAGATGCCGGATGTGTTTCAGGTTTATCTCACTGGGTGCAGCGGCGACGTCGTGGCCGCGAAGTTCAACGACGGCACGCCCGCCGGACGCCAGCAACTGGCCCAGCGGCTCTTGGACGGGATGAATGCTGCGTGGAAAGCGACCCGCCGCAATCCGCTCACCGACATCAAGTTTCGCTGCCCGCCGCTGGAATTGCCGCCGCCCGACGAAGGCAAGCTGACGATCCCGGTGCTGGAAAAGACGATCGCCGATCCGGCGGCCAGCAGCTCCGACCGCATCCACGCCGCGCTGGGCCTTTCGTATCGCCGCCGCTGCGACCGCGGCCAGCCGATCGACGTGCCGGCGATCGATTTCGGCGCGGCACAAATCGTCGTCCTGCCGGCCGAGTTGTTCGTCGGCTATCAGCTGGCCGCCCAGAAAATGCGACCGGAACAGCTGCTGCTCACACCGGGTTTCGGCGAGTGTGCTCCGGGCTATACGCCGACCGATTCCGCCCGCCGCGAAGGCTTTGTGGAAGAGCACGGCTACTGCTGGGTGCAGCCGGGCGTGGAGGAGCGAATCCTGGCGGCGATCCGCCAGGCGATCACGCCATAGCCGAATTCGCCAGAATTCGGTGATTCCGATGGCTCCGAACTCGGGCGAGTTCGGCTACGATCAAGTTAGGCCAGCGGCACGCGAATCCCCTGCACCGCTGCGGCCCGCGAGTTGTGCTGCGGCGGCGGCACGGGCTGCACCACCGAATCGTGCATCGCCAGGCGGCTCTGCACCAGGTGCGGCATCCAGAGGGCCTTGCCCACCAGGTCCACCAGCACTTCGGGATCGAGCGGCTTGCGCAGGTAATAGGCCCCGCCCGCGTCGTGCGAACGGCGGACAATGTCGGGCACCTGCATGCTGCTCACGAACATCACGGGGACATCGAGCATGCCCGGCAGCCGCCGCAGATCGCGGCACAATTCCAGGCCGCTTTTGCCGCCGAGGTTCACGTCGCTGATGATCAGGTCGAGGGCCTGCTGGCGGCCGATCTTCAGAGCAGCCGTGCGGTCCGCCGCCTGATAGACGTGGTAACCGGCGGCCTCCAGGACCGCCGCGGCCGCAGCCATGGCGGCCGCGTCTTCATCGATCAGCAGGATTTCGGCCGGTTCGCGGGGAATCGTCGTCATCGGCAGCGACCGCTCCCAATCGGTGGTGGGAAAGTTCGCCGCTCCATCGGCGGCCCGCGGGTGTGCGGGCCAAAATGCAGACCGCCTGTCTGGCATCTAAAACTATCGTCGCATCCGCCTGCCGCGAGCCAGCAATCCTTCGCCGCCCCTTGCGACCGGCATGTTCGCCACGACCGGCACAGTAGTCATCTCGCTCCGCGAGATGCTCGCCTCACGCGGAGCGTGAGGACTACTATGCCGCCAGCGCGGTCACCAGCAGGAAGATGAACCAAAGCACGAACAGGGCCACGCTGACGGCCAGCAGCGTCGGATGCCTGGCCGGCGGATGCGCGGCGAGCGTCGCCGGCGCGGGGGCCTTGGGCGATTGGCTCGAGCTGGTTTTCGCGCTGTGCTTCCGGTTTTTGGCCATCGGATTCCCTCCCGAGTGGTTCAGTCCCTGACGATAATCACCGCCGCAGCCTGGCCGGTGACCGAATGATTGAGCGCGATGGCCGTCGGCTGCTTGACCGGCGCAGGCGAGCCGGCGACGACATTCACCGGGCACTCCGGATCGGGCTCTTCATAATTGAGCGTCCGCGGCACGCGGCCGTGCACCAGCCCCAGCACGCTGCCGATCAGCTCCACCGCGCCGCTGCCGGCAGCGCAGTCGCCGAAATAGCTCTTGAGGGCCGTGACCGGCACGTCGCCAAGTGCGGCAGCAATCGCCTGGGCTTCGGCGCGGTCTCCGGCGATCGAGCTGCAGGCGTGTGCGTTCACATGTCCGATGTCCGCCGGCCGCATTTTCGCCAAGGCCAGCGCCGCCTCGATCGATTGGCGGATCGCCCGCTGCCCCGGCTGCACGCGGGATACTGGCGGCTCGTAGCGGCTGGACCAGCTGGCCAGCCGCGCGAGAATCTTCGCCCCGCGGGCCTGGGCCGCCTCGCGGGCCTCCAGCAGCAACACGCCGGCCGCCGCGCCGGGCACCAGCCCCGTGCGGCGGGCATCGAACGGTCGCGAAGCCGCGGCGGGCTCGCCCTGCCAGGTCGCCAGCTGCTCCCAGCCGCGAAACGGCATGCAGCTGAACGCGGTGGCGGAGCCGCTGCCGCCGGCGAGCATCGCGTCGGCGTGCCCGCGCTCGATCGCGGCCGCCGCCTCGCCGACCGCCAGCAGGCTCGAGGCGCCGCCCTCGACGATCGAGTTATTCGGTCCGCGGGCGTCGTGAGCGATGCTGATGTGGCAGGCCGCCATGTTCGGCAGGTACTTGAGCATCCACAGCGGGAACAGGTCCTTGAAGGCAAACTCGCCCCACTTCGCCATGTGAAACTGCCCCTCCGGAGCACAGTGGCGGTAGCACTCGACCAGCTCGTCGAGGTCGCCGTACAGCGTCTCGCTTCCCAGCACGACGCCCATCCGGTCCGGATCGACCGCCCCCTTCGCCAGCCCGCCGTCCTCCACGGCCATCGCCGCAGCCGCATAGGCCGACTGAATCTCAGGGCACATGACCTTGATGGTCTTTCGCGGCTGCACGTACTGCTTGGCGTCAAAATCCTTGATGCGGGCCGCGTAGCGAAACGGCAGGTCGAGCCCCTTCGTCTCGGGCAGCCAATCGACGCCGCTTGTTCCCGCTTCGAGGGCTTGCCAGAACGCCTCGCGGCCGACGCCCACCGGCGACACCACGCCCAGTCCGGTGATCACGACTTCGCGGGGCTGGGGCATGGGACGGGTGATGCAGGGACGGATCGCCAGTGGCCGGGATTGAAATGCTATCGACGCGGCGGAAGGGCTGAATGCAAGCTCCGGCGGACGCTCCGGCAGCAAAGTCGCTGGAATCGCTAGCGTGACCGCCGCGATGAGACGACGCAGTCGATGCTATCGCCCCCTGCGGCTGGCGGCAAGGCTTGCACGGGTGGGCCGCAGCCGCCCGCATGAAGTAGGATGAAGGTGGGCGCCGTTGACGACGCTGCCAGCGTCGTCGGCATTCGGAGAGCCGGAACATGCCGCCTCGCCATTACAGCTATCTTGGCGCACTCGCGCTGGCGATCGCTTCTGCATTCGCGCAACCCGCCCGCGCCGCCAACCCGCGCGTCGAGCTGGAGATTGCTTCGGAGCCGGGCTTTCCGGTCGCCGATGGCCGGGCCTGGACCGAGATGCTCACCAAGGCGGGGTTCGCCACGGTCCGCATCCGCGGCGGCAAGCCTGACGACAAGCTGGCGATCCAGACCCGCGGCACGGAGGCCGCACCGTCGTATCTGGTGACCGGCGCACTCACCGCCGACGGCCAGCTCCAACTGCTCAAGGGCCGCTTTGGCCTCGGCGACCGGGCCAAGATCGAGGCCTGGCTGGCGAAGCTGCGCGATGGCGGCCAGGAAGGAATTACCGTCAAGCCCGAGGCGTTCGGCCTGTTGCCCAAGCAGCTGGTCGCGGTCCACGAGGCGCTGGCCGTGCCCGTGGGGTTCTCGACGAAAGGCAAGCGGCCGCGCGACGTCGCCAGGCAAATCGCCGACACGCTCAGCCTCAAATTCATCACCGACACCGTCGGCCAGGCGGCCCTGGCCAGCGAAGAGCCGGTCGCCGACGAGCTGCAAGGCGTCTCGGCGGGCACCGCGCTGGCCGCTGTGCTGCGGCCGCTGGGCCTGGTGCTCGTGCCGGAAAAATCCGGCAGCGAGATCCGCCTGCGGATCAGCGACAGCCGCGCGGCGAAGGAAAACTGGCCCGTCGGCTGGCCCGTGAAATCGAACCCCGGCACGACGCTGCCCGGTCTCTTCAAGTTCCTTGACGTCGAGATCGAACAAACGCCGCTCTCCGAAGCCATCGCCGCCATCGGCGGCCGCCTGAAAGTCCCGCTCCTCATCGACCACAACAGCGTCGCCCGCAAGGCCGTCGATCTGAATATGAAGGTCAACCTCCCCAAAGGAAAAACGTTCTACGGCCGCGCGCTCGACCAGCTGCTGTACCAGGCCAAGATGAAATCCGAAGTCCGCATCGACGAAGCCGACCGGCCGTTCTTGTGGATCACCGCCGGGGGACCGTGAGGCTCCCTCTCCCTGGGAGAGGGCCGGGGCGAGGGCTCCCCGCCCTTCGCTCGCCGGTGCGTCGCACCGAATTGGCGCTTCACAGGGTAAGGATAATTCCCGCAGCTTCGGGTTTTTGCAAGGCCCCTGAGGCCCGCGGCGCTGAGCGTAACTGCTTGTCCGCA
>DASRJB010000942.1:0-5015 GCA_035649715.1 Pirellulaceae bacterium | reverse complement strand
GAGATTGCCGGTGAAAAGGCAGGGATCATCAAGCCCGGCGTGCCAGTGGTTTCGGGCGTGCTGCTGGACGAACCGCGGCTCGTGATTACGCGCCGCGCGGCGGAGCTGCAGGCTCCGCTCTGGCAGCGCGGCGTGGACTATGACGTCGCTACCCGTCTGGGAGACTGCTCGCCTGGCGGCGAGTCGCTGGACTATTTCGAGCCGGCCGCTCAGCCACGACTTCGCGTAGATGGCGTCCAGATTCAGATGCTGGGCGAGCATCAGGCGGCGAACGCGGCGGCGGCGATTTGCGCCGTGAATCGGCTCCGCGACCAGGGCTGGACGATTTCCGAGGCGGCGCTGCGGCAGGGCCTGGTCGCTGCCCGCACGCCGGCCCGCATCGAAGTTGTCGCCGAGCGGCCGACGACTATCCTCGATGTAGCGCATAATCCGGCCTCGATCGCGGCGCTCGTGGCCGTCGTCAATCAGCGCTGGCCCAACGAGCGCCGGATTCTCGTCTTCGCCAGCAGCAAGGACAAAGACTTCCCCGGCATGCTGCGACTGGTCGTGCCCGAATTCGATGCCATCGTGCTGACGCGCTACATCCATAACCCACGAGCGGCGGAAACGGCGGAGCTGCTTGCCGCGGCGACCGCGACCGGCGTCAATTCGCGGCCGATCGAAGCGTTCGACGACCCCGGCGAGGCCCTGGCCCGCGCCCGGCGGCTGGCTGGCCCGGACGACCTGATCTGCATTACGGGCTCGTTTTTTCTGGCCGCCGAGTTGCGGCCGCTGGTGATCGAAGGCAAAGTGGAGGCGGAGCAAATTCGCAAATCGGAAGAACCGAAGAACCGAAGACTCGAATGACAGCGCGTTGGACATTGTCGTTGAGCTTTGCAATCCTGCTGGTGCTGCCAGCGTGGACCGCGGCGCAGGACAGCGTCAGTGCTGACTTGCAGCCGGACGTGGCGGCCCTCCGGGAGAAGATCGAGGCGTTCTTCACCCAGCTGGCCGGATCAATGCCCGACGCCGAGCACGCCGTGCGGGCAATCATCGGCGACGGCCCGCTGCAATCGCGCACCGACGACGTCAAAAAGCTGATCGAACAGGCCCAGGCGCTCGACGCCCGCGTCGGCCTGCACAAAGCGCACGAGCCCGTCAGCAGCCGCAATGTCGGCAGCGACCTGCTCTTCCTGCGTTATCTCTACAAAGGCGAGAAGTATCCGGTGGTCTGGTACTTCACGTTTTATCGCACCATCGGCTCCGCCGGCCTGAAGAGCGACTGGAAGCTGATCTCGCTGCGGTTCGATACGAAGGTGGAAACACTGGACCGCTAAGCCAGCAGCTTCCGCACCACTGTTTGCAGGATGCCGCCGTTCTTGTAGTAGTCCAGCTCAACGGGCGTGTCGATGCGGACGGCGGCGATGAACGTCGTTTCGTTGCCGCCGGGCGCGACCGCCTTGACGCTGACTTTGGACCGCGGCGCAAGCGAATCGTTCAGGCCGACGATTTCGTAGGTCTCTTCGCCGGTCAGGCCGAGCGATTTCCAGGTCTGGCCATCGAGGAACTGCAGCGGCAGGACGCCCATGTTGACCAGGTTGCTGCGGTGGATCCGCTCGTAGCTGGCGGCAATGACGGCCCGCACGCCAAGCAGATACGTGCCCTTGGCCGCCCAGTCGCGCGAGCTGCCGGTGCCGTATTCCGCGCCGGCGAGGATGATCGTCGGCACATGGCTCGCCTTGTAGAGCATCGCGGCGTCGTAGATCGGCATCACCGGGCCGACCGTCTCGCCCGGCTTGCCCAAATAGCAGGTCACGCCGCCTTCGGTGCCCGGTGCGAGGAAATTCCGGATGCGGATGTTCGCAAACGTGCCGCGGAGCATCACGCGGTCGTTGCCCCGCCGGCTGCCGTAGCTGTTGAAGTCGGCCGGCTGCACGCCGTGCTCCATGAGGTATTTTCCGGCGGGGCTGTTCTTGCTGATGTTGCCCGCGGGCGAAATGTGATCGGTCGTCACGCTGTCGCCGAGCACCGCCAGCACCCGCGCGCCGGCGATCGGCTGAATCCGCCCCGCGGCCACGGTCATATCGGCCAGAAATGGCGGCTCCTGGATGTAGGTGCTCTGCTCGTCCCACTGATAGAGATCGCCCTCGGCCACCTTGATCTGGTTCCAGACCTCATTGGCGGCAAAGACGTTCGCATAGCGCGACGAGAACATCTGCGGCAGCACCGATTTGGCCAGCGTCTGCCGCACTTCCTCGGTCGTGGGCCAGATGTCCTTCAGATAGACCTTCGTCCCGCCAGTCCCTGCGCCGATCGGCTCCTTGGTCAGGTCGATGTCGGTCGTGCCGGCAATGGCATAGGCGACGACCAGCGGCGGGCTGGCCAGGTAGTTCGCCTTGACCAGCGGGTTGACGCGGCCCTCGAAATTGCGGTTGCCGGAAATGACTGCGGACGCCACGAGGTTGCCTTCGGTGACGGCGGCGGCCACCGGCTCGGGCAGCGGGCCGCTGTTGCCGATGCAGGTCGTGCAGCCGTAGCCGACGGTGTGAAAGCCGAGCTTGGCCAGCGGCTGCGTAAGGCCGGCCTGATCGAGGTAGTCGCTGACGACGCGGGAGCCCGGCGCGAGGCTGGTCTTCACATAGGGCGGCACGGTCAGGCCGCGCTCGACCGCCTTCTTCGCCAGCAGCCCCGCGGCAAGCATGACCGACGGATTGCTGGTGTTGGTGCAGCTGGTGATCGCCGCGATGACGACCGCGCCGTGCGTGATGTCGGCGGAGTGCCCGTTGTCCTTGACGGCTGCTTTCTTGGTCAGCTCTCCTTCGGCGAGGCCGAAGCCGCGTTCGGTGACGGGCGCTCGCAGCGACTTGTGCCAGGTCTCTTTCATCGCGCCTAAAGCCACGCGGTCCTGCGGGCGTTTTGGCCCGGCCAGCGACGGCTCGACGGTCGAAAGGTCGAGCGAGACGGTCTTCGTGAACTTCGGCGCCGGCGTGGCGTCGGTGCGGAACAGACCCTGCTCTTTGCAGTAACGCTCGACCAGCTCGACTTCATCCTTCGTGCGGCCCGTCGCCCGCAGGTAATTCAGCGACTCGGCATCGACCGGGAAAAAGCCGATCGTCGCCCCGTACTCCGGCGCCATGTTGCTGATGGTCGCCCGGTCGGCGAGCGACATCCGGCTCACGCCTGACCCATAAAACTCGACGAACTTATCGACCACGCCGACTTTGCGCAGGTTCTGCGTGACGGTGAGCACGAGGTCGGTCGCCGTCACACCCGGCTTCATCTCGCCCGTCAGTTCGAAGCCGATCACCTCGGGCATCAGCATGTAGAGCGGCTGTCCGAGCATCACGGCTTCGGCCTCGATGCCGCCGACGCCCCAGCCCACGACGCCCAGGCCGTTGATCATCGTGGTGTGGCTGTCGGTGCCGACGAGCGAATCGGGCAGGGCGACCGGTCCGAGCTTGTCGCTCCGCAAGAAGACGCCCTTGGCGAGATACTCGAGGTTCACCTGGTGCACGATGCCGACGTTGGGCGGCACGGCGCGGAAGTTGGCCAGCGACTTCTGTCCCCAGCGGAGGAACTCATAGCGCTCGCGGTTCCGCTCGAATTCGACCGCGACATTCTTCTCCAGGGCCTCCGGACTGCCGAAGTAATCGACCTGCACCGAGTGGTCGATGACCAGATCGACCGGAATTAACGCGTTGATTTTCTTCGGATCGCCGCCGAGCCGCTTCATCGCCGAGCGCATCGCCGCCAGATCGACCACGCAGGGCACGCCGGTGAAATCCTGGAGCACGACGCGGGCCGGCTTGAAGGGGATTTCGACTTTCGCCGGCGACTCGGCGTTCCAAGCGGCCAGCGCCCGAACATCGGCCTCCGTCACCTCATAGCCGTCGCAGTTCCGCAGCACCGCCTCGAGCAGCACTCGCATGCTGAAGGGCAGCTTGCTGACCTGCCCGAGGCCCTGCCTTTCCAATCGCTCCAGTCGGTAAATGCCGGCCTTGCCACTGGGGGTCTCGAACGTGTCGCGGCTCTGGAACGGATCAAACAAGGTCGGCGTAGGCATGGCAGGCACGCAGGGGTAAGTCAAAACTTGGCCGCAGACATATCCGGCTGTTCGATTTTAGCGAATGGGCCAAAGCCGCGACCATTGGTCGCGGGGGTCGGGAGTCAGGAGTCGGGGGTCGGCTGTCGCGTATGCGCGCATACTGCGAAGAAATCCTCGGCGGGCGTTTTCGGTCGCAACTCAAGCTCCAGACAGCACTTGCGATCCGTTTCGCCGCGCATCGATTATGCGCATTATGCGCGCTTTGCTTCGGGAGCGCGAAAAGCCCCTGCTGAGACACACAGCGATTTCCTTGCGATTCGCGGCTCAGCGTGAGCCTCGCCCTCCCGGGAAGAGCCTCGCCCTCCTGGGGCCGCGGCTATGCGCGCATGTCGCCAACATTTTTCCTGGGCGGTCGAAACCGTCCTTAACTCCTTGCCACACCCAAGGTTGCGCTGCAAATCCGCGGCGAAGCAATATGCGCATTATGCGCGCAAACGCTGGTCCGCCTGCTTTCACGCGTCTGCCAAATTTCCAAAGAGCCGCCCGGCCGCCGGGTCGGCAGGGCGGGCGTGTACATATTATACGCGTCACTGCGCCACTTGTCCACTATAGCAATAGATAGTGGACGAGGGTGGTGGGCGGAGCCCACCCTACAGGACTGCCCGTCAGCTGGCTGGTACAGCCGTTGCGCGGCCGGAATTCGTGGCAGGGGGGCCGCCGCTTTGGGCCGGCGGGGTTTCCGGGGCGGCGGGGGCGGCCGGCGGCGCGGACTTGGAACAGCCGACGAGGATGACCAATAGCATCAGTCCCAAGCTGCGAAGCATGCGAACCTCTCGGGGGCAGGGCTTATGGCGGGGCGGGCATTCTCGTGCGCGGAATCGTTTTGACGGCCGGCTTCGGCGCGGGAGCCTCAGCTTCGGTTTTCTGAGGCTCCGGAGCTTGCGAGCAGCCCACCGCAAGGAGCGTCGCGATCATCAACACCAACACCAGG
>DASRJB010000941.1:0-3025 GCA_035649715.1 Pirellulaceae bacterium | reverse complement strand
ACGCAGTGGCTGTGCGTTGCCCGACGGCTACCGCAGATTCCTTCAGCACGTTGGCAATGGCGGGAGCGGGCCGCCGTCATTTGGCCTGCTGCGGCTGGGTCAAACGCCCAACGACTTAAGGGCGGAGGAGTCGCGGCCATGGGTTGACGGCACACGCGTCTCCCGGCCGTTCCCTTTCACGCGTCCATGGGTGTGGGAGGACGGTGACTCCTCCGACGAGGGAACGCGGGAGCAGGTCGGTGACGGCAGCATTCATCTCGGCACGGACGGTTGCGGTCAGTATTGGTTGTTGATCATCAGTGGACCCGAGCGCGGCAACGTGTGGATGCTTGCCGATGTCGGAATGGGGCCAACGGTGCCGAAGCGAGACTTCCTTCAGTGGTACGAAGATTGGCTGGACGGCGTCCGGGAGTGGTGGGCCTAACCTTTCTATGGGGAGACTAAAGGGGTCAGGCCTCAATACTTGACGCGGTTGGCGTCGTGAATCGGGCTTCACGGGGCAGCGGGACCAAACGCCGCCGTGTCTGGCCGGTTGGGGAAAAGTCTTGGGAACAAGTTCGTGGCCAGCCCACGCGGATAATCTGTTGACTACTTCGCCGGTTCGAACAGTTCGATGGGATTGCCGTCCGGATCTTCGAGTTGGATTTGCTTGCCGTGGGGACCGACTTCCATTTGGTTGCGGAAATGGAGTCCCGCGCGGCGCAGTTGTTCGGTGAAGGCGCTTAGATCGGTGACGTGCAGGACGATTCGGTTCCAGCCGCCTGGTTGCTGACTTTGGCCGCCGGGCAGCGGACGCGAGCCGGACGCCCCCGGACCGCTAAGCAAAAGGTCCAGAGGTCCGAGCGAGACGTTGGCAAAGGCCGGGAGCTTCTGATGCTTGAGTGTGAATCCCAGATGCTGGGTGTAGAACGCCACGGCGCGACTCACATCGCTGACCTGATAGCGAACGCCGTGAAATGCCTTTACCAGGCTGTGGGGCGTTTCCGCGGGGCGCGTTGCTTCTTTCATGGCTGAGGCCTCCCTTCGCGATTACGACTGCAAAGTTGATGCCGACGGAAACGAGACTGGAGCCTCGGGGACGTTTTCCAGGCAGGGCCTGGGAACCAGCGCGGGTGCAGCGCGACCACTGGTCGCGGCTTTGAAGGCTTCAAAGGTCCTCGGTCTGAGTTCCGAATTCTGAATTCTGAATCTCCTCCCGCAGCCGGTACCCAACGCCCGGCTCGGTCAAGAGCAGCTGGGGCCGGGCGGCGTCGTCGCCGAGCTTTTGGCGGAGCTGGTTGACGTAGACCCGCAGGTAGTGGGTTTCGTGCGTACAGTCCGGCCCCCAGACTTCCTTCAGCAGCTGCCGGTGCGTGAGGACCTTGCCCGCGTGCTGAATCAGCGTGGTCAGCAGGCGATATTCGGTCGGGGTCAGGTGGACCTCCTGGCCGGCGACGAGCACGCGGCGGCGGACCAGATCGACCCGCACCGCGCCGTGCGTAAACTCCTGGCTGGGTGTCTCGCCGCGGCTGGAGCGGTGCCGCAGGGCGACCCGCAGCCGGGCCAATAGCTCGCCGATGCCGAAGGGCTTGGTGAGGTAGTCGTCGGCCCCGGCGTCGAGGGCGGCGATCTTGTCGGCCTCCTGCCCGCGGGCCGAAAGCACGATGATCGGCACGCGCGACCAGCCGCGGAGCTGCCGGATCACCTCCAGTCCGCCGATATCGGGCAGGCCCAGGTCGAGCAGCACGACATCCGGGGGCTGGGCAGCCGCGGCTCGCAGGCCGGCCTGGCCGGTTTCGGATTCTTGGGCGGCAAAATGCTCGGCGGCCAGCGACGCCCGCAGGAAGCGGCGGATTTCCGGCTCATCTTCGATCACCAGGATGCGGGCGGCGTCGCTCATACGGCTGCGGTTTCCAGCGGCAGCGGCACGCTGGGCTGCGGCGGCTGCGGCAGCTCGATGCGGAACGCCGCACCGCCGCCCGGCCGATTGGCGGCGCGTATGACGCCGCCGTGCAGCTCGACGATGCCGCGGCAAATGGCCAGGCCCAGGCCGGTGCCGGTGTGCGTCCGCACGTTGGCCCCGCGATAGAACTTTTCGAACACGCGCTCTTCGTCGCCGGGCGGCAGTCCCGGTCCAGTGTCGGAGACTTCGAGCCAGAAGGCCGAGCCGCGCGTGCCCGCGGAGAGGTTGATCTCGGCCTCGCGCGGCGTATAGCGGGCGGCGTTTTCCAGGAGGTTGACCAGCACCTGGTGAAACAGCAGCTCGTCGAGATAGACCAGCGGCAAATCGGCCGGCAGGTCCACGGTCACTTGGCGGCCTTCCAGCAGGCCGCCGAGCCGGTGGAGCACTGCACCGACGATTTCGCCTGGCGGATGCCACTGGCGGTCGAGCTGCAGGCTGCCCGCTTCGAGCCGCGTCATGTCGAGCAGGTTGCCGATCAGGCGGTTGAGGCGCTCCGTCTCGGCGACGATCGACTCCGCCAGCTCGCGGCGCGTTTCGTGGGTGAGGGCGTGCCCCGATTCGGCCAGCGTGCTTCCCGCGCCGGCGATCGCCGCCAGCGGAGTGCGGAAATCGTGCGACACGGCCGAGAGCAGGGTGCTCCGCAGCTGCTCGCGCTCGTAGCGCAACAGCGCGTGCCGCGCCGCTTCGGCGGCGCGAATCCGCTCGACGGCCAGGGCCAGCTGGCCCGCGGCGGCCTCGATCAGCCGCAGCTGATCGGGCGAGAAGAGGGCCACCTTCTCGCGCGGGCGGACGCCGAGCACGCCGCACACTCCGCCGGGCGTGGCCAGCGGCACGAACAGCGCCCCGACCGACGGCAGCGTATCGGTGCCCATTCCCGCCCGCTGACCGTGCTGAAAGACCCAATCGGCGACGGCCCGCTCGTGCTCGTCGAGATCGCCTTCGGCCATCCCGGCCGCCGTCAGTCCGCCGTCTCCAGCCGTCAACACCAGCGCCTGTCCGCCGACGACATGCTCCAGGCAGTCGCGCACTCGGCCCAGGCCCTGCAACTCGCCGACCTCGACGAGAGCCCGCGACAGCTCGCTC
>DASRJB010000940.1:0-3647 GCA_035649715.1 Pirellulaceae bacterium | reverse complement strand
CGCAACGATTTTTCCGCCGACAACATTCGCGCCCTGGCAGAGGCCCACCGCCTGATTTACCGGGCCAAGGTCGGCCTGGACCACGCCCGCGAGCTCTTGCGCGGGGCCGACATGCTTGTGCCGCCGGTCAATCATCTGCTGAGCTTCCTGCAGAACCAGCACGAAGGCCGCAACGGCCGCGGCCGCGACCGCCGGAGGGCCGCGGCATGAGCAAGCTCCGCTGTGTTCCCGGCGGCAGGCTCCGCCTGGCAGTGATCGGCGTCGGCCACTTGGGCAAGATTCACGCCCGCCTCACGCGGCAGCTGGATGGAGTGGAGTTGGTCGGCGTCGTCGATCCGTCCCCCGAGGCTCGAGCCGCGGCTCAGGCAGAACTGGGAGTCGCTGCCCATGCCGATAATCAGCCATTATTGGGGCAGATCGACGCGGCGATCATCGCCACGCCCACGCGGCTGCACCATGCCGTGGCGCACGACCTGCTAGTACACGGCGTCCACGTGTTCGTCGAAAAGCCGGTGACGCTGAACGTCGCCGACGCCGACGATCTGATCCAGGCGGCAGAGGACCGCGGCCTGGTGCTGCAGGTTGGCCACGTCGAACGGTTCAACCCGGCTCTCGTCGCCGCGCTGCCGCACCTGGCGGAACCCAAGTACATCGACGCGAATCGCTGCGGACCGTATAGCTGCCGCTCGACTGACGTCGGCGTCGTGCTCGACCTGATGATTCACGACATCGACGTGGCGCTCTCGCTGGTCGAAGGCGAGCTGGCCGGCGTCAGCGCGCTGGGCGCGGCGGTCATTGGGCCGAACGAAGACTGGGCGCAGGCCCGGCTGACGTTTGCCGGCGGCTGCGTCGTGAACCTCTCGGCCTCGCGAGTCGCCTGGCAGGCGGCACGGACGATGCAGGTGGTCTGCTGCGACTCGATCGCGGCGATCGACTTCGGCACGCGGAAGTCGCAGGTCATGCGGCCCACCGACGCCGTCTTGAGCGGCGAGCTCGACGTGCAGTCGCTCGGGCCGGCCGAGCGGGCGCACCTCAAGGACCACCTGTTCACCGAATATCTGCCGCTGGCCGAATTGCCCGTCGGCGAGGCCAATGCTCTCGTAGACGAGCAGCGTGAATTCGTGGGGGCGATCCGCGGCGAGACCGCGGTGCGGGTGAACGGCCGCGACGGCCGCCGGGCGCTGGATGTCGCCGAGCGAATCCTGGCCGAGATCGCCGCCCATCGCTGGGACGGCACGGCCGTCGGCCCGATCGGGCCGCGCTTCGATACCCGCGAGAGCGTGCTCCGCAGACCGCACTGGCAGCAGAGCCGGCGGGCCGTCGTTCGCCGCAAAGCCGGTTAGCCGTTCACTCTCTATAAACTCTTGCCGGCCAGGCGTTTGCGTCGCGCCAGACGCTAGCTTTGCCCGCCCGAGGCCGCGCACCGCAGGCCCTTTCCGGCGGTGGTAAATCAGCTAGACTTGAACGTGTCCGCAGAGTTTGCGAGCCGGGGAGCGCCCCGCCGCCGGACGGCATCCCGAGCAGCACCTCCTGGGGAGTCACGCGGTGCAGACCACCATTGCGGCCCGCCACGGTCACCTGGCTTCGGAGACGCAGGAGAGGATCAAAACGAAAGTCGAAGTGGTGCGAAAGTTCCTGGACCGGATTACGGCGATTGGCGTGACGGTCGATCTGGAGCATCGGGAGCGGCCCATCGTGGAGTTGCGGGTGCGGGCCGAGCATCACGACGAGTTTGTGGCCGTGGAAGAGGCCGATAATGTATTTGCGGCAGTGGACGGCGTGATCGAGAAAATGGAAGGCCAATTGCGGCGATTCAAAGAGCGGCTGAAGGAGCACCGCGCGACGGGGCACAAGCACATCGAGCCGCCGCCTCCCCCGACCGCCGAGGCTTAGCCGCTGCCGCGGGCAATGCAGTCATGTCGCTGCCGCAGGCAGCGCACCATAAAGGAACAAGCGATGAAATTTGCGGACTTCGTGAACGTGGCTTCGATTCGGGCGGATCTGGCGGCGGATGAAAAACCGGCGGCGATCCGCGAGCTCGTCGAGGGGCTGGCCTCCGCGGGGGCTATCGCGGCGGCAGACGTGGCGGGAATCGTGGCGGCGATCATGAAGCGCGAGGAGCTGGGCAGCACGGGGATCGGCCGCGGCGTCGCGGTGCCCCACACCAAGCATCCCAGCGTCGAAAAGCTCGTCGGCACCGTGGGCGTCAGCCAGGAAGGCGTCGATTTCAACAGCCTGGACGGCGACAAGGTGCAGCTCTTCTTCCTGCTCGTTTCGCCGCCCGACCGGCCCGGCGACCACCTGCGGGCGCTGGAGAACATCTCCCGGCAGCTCCGCGACGACACGTTCTGCCGCTTCCTGAAGCAGGCCCGCACGGCCCACGACATCCAGCTGCTGCTGGAAGAGGCCGACACCAACCAGTTCGCGTCGTAGGCGGCGGAGTCTCAAGGAGCCGAATTCGCCAGAATTCGGGATCCAGCAGCCGTCCCAACTGTGTCGTTTTCGGCTACCTTTCGCGTATTCATTCAGGACTTGCGTTGGATTCGCCCTGCATCAGGCCGGTGACCGTCGTCAATCCGCAAGGATTCCACGCCCGGCCTGCGCACCTGTTCATGAAACTGGCGATGACCTTTCAGGCCCAGGTCGAAATCGTCAAGGGAAACGAGATCGTCAACGGCAAAAGCATCCTGGACTTGTTGACGCTGGGGGCCGGAAACGGTACGACACTCACTTTGCGGGCCAGCGGACCGGACGCCCAGGCGGCCGTCGACGCCCTGGCCCAATTGATCGAAGGAGGCTTCGGCGAGGCAGCTCCCGCGGACCAGTCGAGCTAGTTCCGCCGCTGCTATCGGCCCCACAATCGCCAATGCTGCCACTGGCCTCTCTGCCTCCTGATTTGCTGCTGCCCGCCGCCTGCAATCTTGCGCTACCTTCGCCCGCCGGGAATTGCCCGGTGAGCGATTGCCGAATTTCGTTCGACTTTTTACCCCTCCGCCGCGACTGGCTGGCCACTTCCGCGCCGGCGCTTTCGCCCGGCGTCCGCTTGGGAATCCGACCGCTCGCCCGCCGCCAGGAGCGCGGCCGCTGGCGCATGCGTCGGCAGCTCCGCGGGCTAAATGCCGGGCGACCGCCTCGCGCGTCCACTCGGCCCCCGGCGCCATACCGCCGGTCCGCCCAGCCGCGGCTCCACCTTAACGCACAAGAAAGCACTGTCCGCGATGAAAAGCGAAATGCTGATCAATGTCTCGCAGCCCGAGGAATGCCGGATCGCCATAGTTGAAGAGGGCGTGCTGGAAGAGCTGTACATCGAACGGGCCAGCCAGGAATCGTTTGTCGGGAACATCTACAAGGGCCGGATCGTCAACCTGGAGCCGAGCATTCAGGCGGCTTTCGTCGATTTCGGCGTCGGCCGCAACGGCTTTCTGCACATCAGCGACGTCGAGCCGCAGTATTTCCGGCAGGGCGGCTTCGATCCCGGCGAATCGATGGGCCCCGGCCGGATGGCCGACATCGACGTCGGCGACGACGACGAAATCAACGGCGAAGACGAGCCGGGAAATAACGGTGGAGAGGGGGGCGAGCAGGGCCCGCCGCGGCAGGGCGATCGCGGCGACCGCGGAGGTCGCGGCGGACGCTTTCGCCGCGCG
>DASRJB010000939.1:0-6661 GCA_035649715.1 Pirellulaceae bacterium | reverse complement strand
CACCACCTTCCGCTTCGCAGCGTCGGACATGCGGGTCGAGAAGATCGTACCGATCACCTCCGGCCGGCCCCGATGCAGCCAGACGAACAAATGGCCGTATTGCGTGTGCTCGCCGACAAGGTTCGTCCAGTTGAAGACCGGCTTGGGGTTCAGCTCCAGAGACTCCTGGTGCGCGGCGTCGCGACACATTCGATACGCCTCGGCTTCACTGGTGTGGAGTTTGAGCAACTCCACCACCGGCGGCTCGCCGTCGGCCATGGATGCAAAGTTGACGACTGCCAACAACGCCAGCGAGAGTCGAACGAGCATGGCGGGACTCCTGAAACGGCCGGGCCGAGATGCAGACATTGTGTCTGTATCCTCCGGCAGTCACAACCGGCTGGTTACCACGCGGTCCATTCTGCCTGGACACAAAGAACAGGAGCTCACTGTCCGCCCGACTCCGGGATCGGCCAGGCCCAGCCGGCGGTGAAGCCGCCGTCGATGTAGAGTGTTTGGCCCGTGATGAAAGCAGCGGCGGGGGAGGCGAGGAAGATCGCGGCACCGACGATGTCGTCGGGCAGGCCCAGGCGGCGCAGCGGCGTGTTGGCCAATCCCCAGTCGTGCATCGTCGGGTCGGACCAGAGTTTCCTGGTCAGGTCGGTGAGGATGAAGCCGGGGGCGATGCCGTTGACTCGCACGCCGCGGGGTCCCCATTCGACGGCCATCCCGCGGGTCATGTGGGCGATGGCTGCCTTGCTCATCGCATAGGGCAGCACATTCTTGAGCGGCCGGTCGGTGTTGAGCGAAGCGACGTTGATCTGGCAGCCGCGGCCGCGCTCGCACATCGAGCGGCCAATTTCCTGGGCCAGAAAGAACGCGCCTTTGAGATTGGTATTGAGGATGAAGTCATAGTCGTCTTCGCTGACGGCGAGCGACGGCTTGCGGCGATTGACGCCGGCCACGTTGACGAGCGCATCGACCTGGCCGCACTCCGCGAGCACGCGGCAGGCCAATTCCTTTATGTGCGCGGTCTTAGTCACATCGCAGGCCAGCCCCCGCGGGGCATGCTTCGCGCCGGCCGCCAGTTTTGACGCCGACTCCTCGGCGGCTGATTGCGTCCGGCCCGTGAGGATCACGCGAGCATCCCGCTGAGCAAAGCCCGCAGCAATGGCAAAGCCAATGCCGCGCGTACCGCCGGAGACGAGGATGATCTGGTCAGCGACGGAGAACAGGGAGTCCATGCTGGCACCTTGATAGGATCCGCCCGGTGGGCGGGGCCTCAAAATGTTATTGGATCGTCGGCGGTTGAATTCCGCCCTGCAGGCGGGACGTACGGTTGCAGCCTGCGGCGGGAGAAATGACACTAACATAGAGCCCGCCTGAGCCTTCTGCTGAAGCCTGCTATGAAACTCTCTCTGCTTGTAGCCGTACTGTCTTGTGCGGTTACTGCGCCGGCCGCCGACAGGGTCGATTTTCAGCGCGAGGTCCGGCCGCTGCTCGCCGACAAGTGCTTTGCCTGCCACGGCCGCGATGCCGAGCATCGCCAGAGCGGGCTGCGACTGGACGAGCGCCCCGCGGCGCTTCAAGGCGGCGACAGCGGCGAGCCGGCGATCGTGCCCGGGCAGGCCGAGAAGAGCGAACTGGTCCGCCGGGTCTTTTCGGTGGACGCCGACGAACGGATGCCGCCGCCGGATTCGAAGAAATCGCTGACGGCTGCGGAGAAGGACCTGCTCCGCCGCTGGGTGGCCGAGGGCGCAGAGTACAAGGCCCACTGGGCGTTCACCGCGCCCGTGCGCCCGCCTGTGCCGGCCGTCAAGAACGTTGCCTGGCCCAAGAACGACATCGACCGGTTCATTCTCGCCCGGTTGGAGAAGGAAGGGCTCGCCCCCTCGCCGCCGGCAGACGCCGCCACGCTGCTCCGCCGACTGTCGCTCGACATTACGGGACTGCCGCCCTCCGTCGCTCCGTCTCTCCTTCCCTCCGTCGCTCTCTCCGGCAGCCAGGACGGAGGGACGGAGCGACAGAGGGACGGAGTGAAGGAGATTGTCCAGCGCCTGCTCGCCTCACCCCACTACGGCGAACGCTGGGGCCGGATCTGGCTGGATGGGGCGCGGTATGCCGACTCGGATGGCTATGAGAAGGACAAGCCGCGGTTTGTGTGGGCCTATCGCGATTGGGTGGTCGGGGCGCTCAATCGCGACCTGCCCTACAACCAGTTCGTAATCGAGCAAATCGCCGGCGACCTATTGCCCAACGCGACGCAGGAGCAGATCGTCGCCACCGGCTTTCTGCGGAACTCGATGATCAACGAGGAAGGCGGCGTCGATCCCGAGCAGTTCCGGATGGAGGCGATGTTCGACCGGATGGACGCGATCGGCAAGAGCATCCTCGGCCTGACCGTGCAGTGCTGCCAGTGCCACAACCACAAGTACGATCCGTTCACGCAGGAAGACTATTACCGGATGTTCGCCTTCCTGAACGACACGCATGAGGCGAACGTCGCCGTCTATCCGCCGGACCAACTGCAGATGCGAGCCGACCTGCTGCGGCAGATCGGCGAGGTCGAGGCCGACCTCCAGCACCGCACTCCCGATTGGCAAGAACGGATGGCCGCCTGGGAAGAGTCGGTGCGCGGCGATCAGCCGCAGTGGACCGTCGTCAAGCCGGAGCAGGACGTCAGCGGCGGCCAGAAGCACTATGTCCTGGCCGACGGCTCGATCCTGGCTCAAGGCTACGCCCCAACGAAGCACACGACCGAATTTGAGGTGACGACGGATGTCGCGAACATCACGGCCGTGCGGCTGGAGTTGCTTAATGACCCGAACCTGCCGCTCGGCGGACCGGGTCGCTCGATTTATGGCACCTGTGCCCTGACTGAGTTCCGCCTGGAGGCTGGCCCGGCTGACGGCTCGGCGAAGTTGGCCGAGGTGAAGTTCACCGGCGGCGCCGCCGACGTGAATCCGCCCGAGAAGGAGCTCGAGGCGATCTACGGCGACAAGACCAACAAGCGCCGCGTGACCGGGCCGATCGAGTACGCCCTCGACCGCAAGGACGAGACGGCTTGGGGCATCGACCTCGGCCCGGGCCGCCGCAATGTGCCACGAAAGGCGGTCTTCAACCTCGAGCAGCCGCTGAAGTTGGAGGGCGGCGCGAAACTCAAGTTCCGCCTGACGCAGAACCACGGCGGCTGGAACAGCGACGACAACCAGAATCACAACCTCGGCCGCTTCCGGTTCAGCGTGACGGCGGCGGAAGGCGCAAAGGCCGATCCGCTGCCGGCGCCTGTGCGGCGAGCCTTCGAGACGCCGCGCGGCGAGCGGACGCCGGCACAGGTTGCCGCAATCTTCAGCTACTGGCGGACGACAGTCCCGGATTGGAAAGAAGCGAACGACAAGATTGAAGCGCTCTGGCAGCAGCATCCGCCGGGGACGTCGCAATACACCCTGGCCGCCCGCGACGAGCACCGGCCAACGTTCCTGCTCGCTCGCGGCGACTTCCTCAAGCCGACGCGGCCCGTCGCGGCCGGTGCTCCGGCGTTTCTGCACGCGCTCGATCGAGAGAGCCCTACGCGCCTCGACTTCGCCCACTGGCTCGTCGATGAGCGCTCGGAGACGACGGCGCGGGCCATTGTGAATCGCGTCTGGCAGGGCTACTTCGGCACGGGGCTGGTCAGCACCAGCGAGGACTTTGGGTTGCAAGGCGAAGCCCCTTCGCACCCGGAACTGCTCGACTGGCTGGCCGTCGAGTTCATGCAGCAGGGCTGGCGGCTCAAATGGCTGCACGAGCTGATCGTCTCGTCGGCCACCTATCAGCAGTCGTCGCGTGTTACGCGGGAATTGCTGGCCCGCGATCCGCATAACCGCCTGCTCGCTCGCGGGCCGCGATTCCGCCTCGATGCCGAAGGAGTCCGCGACGTGGCCCTCGCGGCAAGCGGCCTCCTCAATGCGAAGCTCGGCGGTCCGCCGGTCTATCCACCCGCGCCAGATTTCCTGTTCGTTCCGCCGGCCAGCTATGGGCCGAAAGTCTGGACCGAGGCGAAGGGCGACGACCGTTATCGCCGCGCGCTCTACACCTTCCGCTTTCGCAGCGTGCCCTATCCCGTGCTGCAGACCTTTGACGCTCCCAACGGCGAATTTGCCTGCGTCCGCCGCGTCCGCAGCAACACGCCGCTGCAAGCGCTGGCCACGCTCAACGAGCCGCTGTTCCTGGAGTGCGCCCGCGCCCTCGCGCTCAAAACCGTGACCGAAGGCGGCGCGAACGACGCCGAGCGCGTGGAGTTCGCCTTCCGCCGCTGCACGTCGCGAACGCCGGATAAGAAAGAGTCGGCCGCGCTGCTCGCGCTGCTGACAAATCAAATCGAACGCTTCAGCGCCGCTGACGCGAAGCCCTGGGAGCTAGCCGCAAACGACCTGGCCAACCCGCCGGCATTGCCCGCCGGCACGACAGCGGCGCAGCTTGCCGCGTGGACCGCAGTCAGCCGCGTGCTGCTGAATCTGGATGAGACGATCACGAAGGAATGAACCCATGAATTGCCAGGCCCACCTCCATCGAGGCCTCTCTCCGACATCGCTCGCCCGCCGCTGGTTCCTGCGCGATTGCGGCATCGGCCTGGGCGCGTCAGCGCTTGCAGAACTGGCCGGAAAGGCCAGCGCCGCGCCGCTGCCGGCTGATCCGCTCGCGGCGAAGGCCCCGCACTTTGCCGCCAAGGCCAAGAGCGTGATCTATCTCTTCATGGCCGGAGCGCCGAGCCACCTGGAGATGTTCGACAATAAGCCGGAGCTGGCCAAGTGGGACGGCAAGCTGCCGCCGGCGGAATTGCTCAAGGGCTATCGGGCGGCGTTCATCAATCCCAACAGCAAGCTGCTGGGTCCGAAGTTCAAGTTCGCCAGGCACGGCAACTGTGGGGCGGAGCTGTCGGAGCTGCTGCCGCACCTGGCGACCGTGGTCGATGAGATCGCGATCGTGAAGTCGATGGCGACGGACGCCTTCAACCACGCGCCGGCCCAGATCCAGATGAACACCGGCAGCCAGCAGTTCGGCCGGCCGAGCATCGGGGCCTGGGTCACCTACGGCCTGGGCTGCGAGACGCAGGAGCTGCCAGCGTTCGTGGTCTTCAGCAGCGGCAAAAAGGGCCCCAGCGGGGGCAACAGCAATTGGGGCAGCGGCTTTCTGCCGACCGTCTATCAGGGCGTGCAGTTTCGTGGCGGCAGCGAGCCGGTGCTTTTCCTGAACAGCCCCCGGGGCGTGGACCAGTCGCTGCAGGCCGACTCCATCGACGCCATCCGCACGCTCAACCAGCACCGCCTGGCGCAGGTCGGCGACCCGGAGATCGCCACCCGCACCGCGGCATTCGAGATGGCCTTCCGCATGCAGACCAGCGCCCCAGACCTGATGGACCTCTCGCAGGAGGATAAGGAAACGCTGGAGCTGTACGGCGCAGAGCCGGGCAAGTCGTCGTTCGCCAATAACTGCCTGCTGGCCCGCCGGCTGGTCGAGCGGGGCGTGCGGTACGTGCAGCTCTTTCACGAGGCCTGGGACCAGCACGGCAACCTCGTCAAGGACATCAAGCAGAACTGCCTCGACACCGACCGCGCCTGCACCGCCCTGATCAAGGACCTCAAGCAGCGGGGCCTGTTGGACGAGACGCTCGTCGTCTGGGGCGGCGAGTTCGGCCGCACGCCGATGGTCCAGGGGGGCACCGACGGCCGCGACCATCACCCCAACGCCTTCACGATGTGGCTCGCAGGCGGCGGTGTGAAATCTGGCTTGACCCTGGGCGAGAGCGATGAATTCGGCTTCAACGCTATCCAAGACCGCGTCCATGTCCGCGACCTGCACGCGACGCTGCTGCACCTCCTCGGCCTGGACCACCAGCGACTGACCTTCAAGTTCCAAGGCCTCGACGCCAAGCTCACCGGCGTCGAACCGGCGCGAGTCGTCAAAGAGCTGCTGACGTAGCTGCTACTTCGGCGAGAACCGCGCGATGGCGTCGCGGTTGAGCGTGACGCCGAGGCCCGGACCGGTTGGAATCCGCAGCAGGCCCTCCGCGTCGAGCGCGAAGGGCGGGTCGATAATTTCCTCGATGTAGGGCACGCCGGTCTGGTATTCGACCCAGCGGGCGACCGGCAGGGCCGCAGCCAGCGCCAGGTCCGCCGCGACGCCGATCGCCGTGTTCCAGCCGTGCGTAACCAAGAGCACGCCGTGGTCGTAAGCCGACCAGCCGAGCTTGCGGCCTTCCGAAAGGCCGCCGCACTTGGTCAGGTCCGGCTG
Source organism: Pirellulaceae bacterium (assembly GCA_035649715.1). GTDB lineage: Bacteria > Planctomycetota > Planctomycetia > Pirellulales > Pirellulaceae > CAYLLN01. The sequence goes on along the minus strand of DASRJB010000939.1, from coordinate 409 downwards.
AATGATATCGACGGCCCGGCCGTCGATCAGCGGCTGAAACGACTGACGCCGCGTGAGCACCTCGCCGGTCGCAATCAGCACGGGCGAGCCCACCTTCAGCTCCGCGAAGCCGTCGAAATCGTCGGGCTTCAGGGCTTCCTCGAACCAGGTCACGCCGTAGTCGCCGAGCATCCGGGCCGTGGCGCGGGCCCAGCCGACGTTGTGCGGCCAGAACTGCTCGCTGCCGCCGGCATCGACCATCAGCTCGACCTCGGGGCCGACCGTGTCGCGGGCCGTCTTGATGAGGAGCTCGTCGAGTTGCCGGCTGACGCGCCCAAACGGCCGCCAGCCTATCTTGATCGCCCGAAAGCCGCGGCCGAGCTGCTTTTGCAGCTCGACCTTGAGCTTCGGCGGCTGCTCGAACAGGATC
>DASRJB010000938.1:0-11872 GCA_035649715.1 Pirellulaceae bacterium | reverse complement strand
GAGGATGACAAGTTTCGCCCCGGCTCGGGCCGCGGCGAGGACCGTCTCGGCCGCGTACTCCGGGTTGGCCGCAACGCCGTCGAAAAAGTGCTCGGCGTCATAGAACACCTGCCGGCCGCGGCTGGCCAGGTGCTCGATCGTCTCAGCGATCATGTCGAGGTTTTCCTGCAAGCTCACGCGCAGCACTTCGGTGACGTGAAAGTCCCAGGTCTTGCCAACGATCGTCACGATCGGCGTCTCGGCTGCGACGAGCGCCTGAATGCCCAGATCGTCGGCCGCCTTCATGCCGCGGCGGCGGGTCATGCCAAAGGCGCAAATCTTCGCGTGAGCCAGCTTCAGCTCCCGCGCCCGCTGGAAATACTCGGCGTCCTTGGTGTTGCTGGCCGGATAGCCTCCCTCGACGAAATCGACGCCGATCTCGTCCAGCCGCTCGGTGATCTGCAGCTTGTCCTGGAGCGAGAGGCTCACGCCTTCGCCCTGCGTGCCGTCGCGGAGAGTGGTGTCGTAGATTTGGATACTGCGCATGGTCATTTGTCACTTGTCACTTGTCACTTGTCGTTGGCATCTGCCCTTCCAATGACAAATGACCAAAACAAAAAGCCCTGAACCCGCCGGGGTCCAGGGCTTGCAAAGTTCGGTGTGTTACCGCTTGGCCCTTAGACCCGAAGGCTCCCAATAATAATCACGACGCCGACGACGCCGGCACGAGCCAGCGGCGGGGAAATCGCGTTATAGGAAGCAACGGTCATGGCCCAAGCCGTAAGGGTATTCGACATAACGCTACGTCTTCCCCCAGCTGCTGTCAACGCCAGCGCGACCGCTCTTTGCGGCACAAACGGCCCCGGCAATACTGTCCCTGATTGCCGACTCTCGACCCCTGACCCCCGACTCCCGAAATGGAATCCGCCGCCCGCGACTTTCTCATCAAGCTGCTCGAGACCCCCAGCCCTTCCGGCTATGAGCGGCCGATCCAGGACGTGGTTCGCGCGTACGTCAGCGACTTTGCCGAGCGGGTCTCGACCGACCTGCACGGCAACGTGATCGCGGTGAAAAATCCCGGGGCGAAAATGCGGGTCATGCTTGCCGGCCACTGCGACCAGATCGGCATGCTGATCTCGCACTACAACGACAACGGCTTTTTGCACGCCCAGACGATCGGCGGCTGGGACGCCCAGCAGCTCATCGGCCAGCGAATGACGATCTGGACCGCCAAGGGCCCGCTGCCGGCGGTGATCGCGCGCAAGCCGATCCACCTGCTGACCGACGAAGAGCGGAAGCAGGTCGTGAAGCTCGAAGACCTCTGGCTCGACATCGGTGCGAAGACCAAGGACGAGGCCAAAGAGCTGGTGCGGATCGGCGACCCGGTGACTCTGAAGCTCGGCTTTCAGGAGATGCGTAACGGCCTGGCGAACTCGCCGGCGATGGACAACAAGTGCGGCCTGTGGGTCGTGATCGAGGCCCTGCGGCGGGCGGCCCAGCGCGAGCTGAAGGTCGCCGTGCACGCCGTCTCGACCGTCGCCGAAGAAATTGGGCTCCGCGGGGCGCAGACTAGCGCGTTCGGCATCGACCCGCACGTCGGCATCGCCGTCGATGTCACCCACGCCACCGATTGCCCGACCATCGACAAGCGGCAGCAGGGAGACGTCAGTCTCGGCAGCGGCCCCGTCATTGTCCGCGGGCCGAATATGAACCCGGTCGTCGTCGAACGGCTGATCGGCCTGGCCCAGAAGCTGGAGCTGCCCCACCAGCTCACCGCCAGCGGCAAGGCCCAGCCGAACGACAGCAACGCCCTGCAGATCAACCGGGCCGGCGTGGCCACCGGCCTGGTCAGCATTCCCAACCGCTACATGCACAGCGCCGTCGAGATGATCTCGCTCGACGACATCGACCGCGCCGCCAACCTGCTGGCCGAATTCGTCGCGACGCTCACGGGCGACGAGGACTTCACGCCCTGATCGTAGAGCAAGCGTCCCCGCTTGCTTACTCACAGCTGGCGAAGATGGCCCGCACCAGCGCGGACGCTTGGGCTACGAAAAAATCGGAACGAAGCAGAGCGCACCAAGCAGCCAGTGAGCTGGCAATGGGCTGACCGCCCGGGCGTCTGCTTCGTTCCGATCAATTCCGTGGTTCGATCAACAGCGCAGCGCCCCGGCGAACCAGAGCAGGGTCCACAGGGCGATGCCGATCATCACGACTTCCGCGAACATCCACCGCGCCACCGCCAACAATTCGCGAATCATCCGGGTCGCTCCGGCGTTTCATTTCCAGGCCACTTAAACTGAAATGCAGCGGATATGCCAGCAGCCGCCAAAGCGCCGGGGCCATAGCGTAACTCATTGCTGCGACAAGAGTTCTGGCCAAGGTCCGGCGGCGGCTCCGCTTCCCAGACGGCGGCTGATGCGCCGCGAAATGGATACGCTCATGATCAAAGTGATTCTGCCGTCCGGAATCGGACGCAAGGGGCTGCAATAACCCAGGCGGCTGGAACGTTGAGGAATGCAGCATGGCCGCGGGCGAGGATCGGCAATCCGACATGCAGCCCAGTGTTTCCGAAGGTGGACTGCGCAGTGTTTCCGAAGGCGGGCTGCGCGTTGCGCGGTGGGTCGCCGCGCATGGCCGGGCCGTGCGCGGATATTTGCTGGGCATGGTCCGCCGGCCAGACGTGGCCGACGACCTGCTGCAGGAGGTGTTTCGGCGTGCCTGGCAGTTCCGCGACCGCTACCGCGACGAAGGCCGCGAGCGGGCCTACCTGCTGCGAATCGCCGATCGGCTGGTCGCCGACCGCGGCCGGCGGCTGCATCGCGAGATCACGATCGATGAAGAAACCTGGCAGTCCATCGAACCGGCGCTCACCGGCACTGCGGATGAGGCGCTGGCGGAGATGGAAACCAGCATTGAGGTGGCAACCGCCCTGGACAAGCTGACGCCGGTCCAGCGGCGCGTGCTGCTGCTTCGATACTTCGGAGAACTGACGTTCGAGGAGATCGCCGCGGCGCTGGACTGCCCGCTGGGAACCGCGCTCAGCCACTGCCGGCGAGGATTACTGAATTTGCGCAGGCTGATGCCCGTGCGATAGGCGGTAACATGAAGCAAGAACCGGATCTGACCGCCGAGCATTTGCGACTCGTTACGTCGAGAGCGCTGCCTGCGGCGGCCGAGCTGGAGGCGGACACAGCCGCCCTGCGCGAGGAGTTTCTGCAGCTCGGCCGCGCCGTTGAAGCAGCGAGCGCCGACTTCGACGAAGCGGCGCTGGTCGCGAAGCTGACGCGCGAGTGTCTGGCCCACGAGGTTCAGCCGGCGGTCGCGCCAGCGGTGAAACAGCCGAGCAGCTGGGCGCCGCTCGTGCTGAGCGCTGCGCTGGCTGCAGCGGCTTTGGTGGCGATAGTTCGCACGGCGATCTTGTGGTCCGCCCCCGACTTCGCCGCGCTTCAGCCGCAGAGTTCGTTCGACTCTGCCGCGAACAACGATGTCGCCGGGACAGAGAATAGCGACCAGCTTCGCCCTGCCTGGTCCGATCCGCTCGACGAGGAAATCGCGTCGGCCCAGAGCGCCGTCGAGGGAATGGCAGATCGCGCGACCGATCTGGATGGCGCGTTAGACAGCGCCGGCTCCCGGCTGAAGTCGATTTTCGAGGAATTGGCAAGCGGCTCCCTTTAGGAGGAAATTCCCATGTGGCGGAAGGTCTTGATCGGCGGAACGTTGCTGGCGCTGCTCGGCGGCGCTGGCGCGGCGCAAGAACCCAAGCCCAAGGGTCCGCCGCCCGACGATTCCGGTACGCCGCTGCCGCGGGCCGGCTTCGGGCGTGCGCAGAATGGGCCCCCCTTTCCCGACGACGCCAACTCCCGCGGGCGCGGAAGAGCGGGGATTGGGCCGGGTGGTGAGCGACCGAAGGGGCCCGTGCTCGGCAACACTCCCTTCGGCGGTCGCGGTGCACCGGGCGTCGGCGCTGGCCCCGGCGAGTTTCCGGGATTACGTCCCGGTTTCGGCGGGCGCGGCGGCGACCCAGACTTCATGCGGCAGCAGGACCCCGAGATGTTTGCGCTCGTGAGTCAGGACGAACAACTGGAGCAGCAGACGGCGGAGTTGTCCGACCAGGTTCGTCGCGCCAGCGGCGAACAGCGCGACAAGCTCAAGACGCAACTCAGGGATCTGGTCAATAAACATTTTGAAATACGCCAGCAGCGCCGCGAACTGCAGCTCAAGCGAATGGAGACCGAACTTGCCCGGCTGCGCGAAGCGATCAAGGAGCGGAACGAGGTCCGCGAATCGATCATCCAGCAGCGGCTGACGGAGCTCACCGGCGAGGTCAAGGACCTGGGATTTTGAAGCTGCGCCGCAACTTTCGCCGGCGTTCGGCGTTGAATGAAGCAGAACTGACTACTTGAGGCGGGGCGGCGCGATGCTGGCCCGCATGATTCCCCTCTTCGAGCACAAAGCCGCCGGGCAAGTGCTCTTCCTTCTCTCAGGAGCTTGTCTCGTGAAGTTCAACGTGCAATCGTGCCGGCGGCTAGCCGGCTTTGTCATGGGCAGTGTCGCGATCGGCTGTTGCCTCTCGCTCGCCCGCGCCCAGGAATCCGAAGGCGCGCGCCGCGGCGGGGAAGGCGCCGGCGAGCGCGATCGCGGTGGCGGGGAAGAGCGGCGCGGCGGCGAAGACCGCGATGCCGGCCGTGGCCCGCAAGAGCGCGCACCGGAAGGCCGCGGCGCTCCGGAGGGTCGCCGGCCTGAAGGACGCGGCCCCGAGGGTGGGCCGGGCCGCACGCCGATGGCACGACCAGGCGTGGGCGGGGGTGGCGGTTTCGGTGGCGGTTTCGGCGGCGCTCAGGGCGGCCAGCTAGGCGGCGTCCGCGGATTTGGCGGCGGCGGATTTGGTGGCAGGGGCGGCGGCGAAGGCGCCCTGGACGAGCGCATCAGCCGGCTGGAACAGAAGCTCGATCAGATCCTCGCTGAGCTTCGTGAACTGAAGAACCAACGCCCCGGCGGTCGCCCAGCCACGGCCCGCGGCGGCCGTCCGCAGGGTCCGCCGGCTGGACCCGGCGGACGTGGCGGCCCACGCGGCACGCGCGGCCCCGGAGAGTTCGGCCGGATGGGCGGCTTTGGCCCCGGCTTTGGCCCACCAGCCAATCGGCCCGGCTTCGGTGGCGATTTCGGCCGCAGCCCGCGACCGGGCGGACCGGGCGGTCCGGGCGGTGAATTCCGCGGCCCGCCGCGCGGCGAGCGCGAAGAATCGCGCGAGCGCGAAGGGCGCGGCGAACGTGAGGACCGGGATGAGCGAATCGGACGCGGCGAGCGCGGGCGCGACTAGGGTTGCTTGAGCATACCCAGGTCGGCGAGCCATTCCTGAAAGCGAATGTGCCACTTGCCGAAGGGGATGCCGTCGCGGGGCTTAATCGCCCCACCGTGACCACCGCGGGCGTAAATGTGCAATTCGGTCTGCACGCCCGCCTTGAACAGCGACTGGTGAAAGTCGACCGTCGCTCGGGCGTGCGAGGCGTCGTCGAGACCCGCGCTGGTGAGAAACGCCGGCGCGGCGTCCTTCGGCGCGGTGAGGTCCATGGGCCGCCAGCCGGGATAGACCAGGCCGACGAAATCGGGCCGGCAGCTCTGCTGCTCGATCGGATCGGAGGAATCGGCCTTGCCGCGATCGAAGTGGATGTCGGCCAGGGCGGCCAGCGCGCCGCCAGCCGAGAAGCCGAGCACGCCGATCCGATTCTGCTGCACGCCCCACTCCTTGGCTCGCGCGCGGACGATGCGAATGGCCCGCTGCGTGTCGGCCAATGCCTCGCCTTCGACCGTGTACTTGTAATTGGGCGTCTGCTCCAGGCGGTACTTGAGGATGAACGCCGCCACGCCGATTTCGTTCAGAAACTGCGCGATGTCGGTTCCTTCCGAGCCCCACACCAATTGCCGGTGGCCGCCGCCGGGTGCAACGATTACGCCAGTCCCCACCGCCTTATCCGCCGGCGGCAGATGCACCTCGAGCGACGGGTTGTGAACGTTGCGGATCGAGTTGATTCGCTCGCCCGGCTTTACGTCGGCGGGGGTCGTGATTTCTTTCTCGTTCCCCCCTTGTAGCGTCGCCGCGCCCGCAGGCCACAGGAACACCACCGACGGGACATCTGCGGCGAGCGCGGACGCTGCTGCAATACAGAGAATGGTGCCAGCCGCCGAAACAACACAGCGCAGCAACTTCATGGGCCACCTGAGAGAGAAGGGGCGATCAGAACGCACAGTGATGCTAGTCCGCGGCGAGAGCGCTGCCAATTGGGCGGCAGTTCACGCCGGCTCGCAGATCGGCTCGGTGTCGCGGAAGCGGTAGCCGACGCCGCGTACGGTTTCGATCACGTCGGCGCGGTCCGCCAGCTTGCGGCGGAGGGCACGGATGTGGACGTCGATGGTGCGCTCCATGACCATCGTATCCTCGCCCAGGGCGGCATCGATCAATTCCGACCGGTGGAACACGCGGCCGGGCTGGCGGATGAGCGTGTCGAGCAGGCGGAACTCGCTCCGCGTCAGCTCCAGTGGCTTGCCCTCGGCGGTCGCCTGATGCCGGCGGCGATCGACGATCACGCCCAGCTTGCTCGTGACCTCGTCGGTGACTCCCTCGGTTTGCCGGCGACGGCGGAGGGCCTTGATCCGCTCCAACAGCACTTTCACGCTGAACGGCTTAGTCACATAGTCGTCGGCCCCCAGCGAGAATCCGACCAGCTCGTCGCTCTCTTCGGCCTTGGCCGTGACCATGACGATGAGCAGGTCCTTCGTGCCCGTTCCGGCCCGCAAGCGGCGGCAGACGTCGAGGCCGTCGATCACCGGCAACATCAGGTCGAGGAGCACGATGTCGGGCGATTTGATCTGGGCCTGCAGCAGGCCGTCCTGCCCGTCCGTGGCCAGCAGCACGTCGTAGCCCGCCTGCTTGAGGTTGTAGGTGAGCACCTCCGCCAGCGCGCGGTCGTCTTCGATCACGAGCACTTTGGTCTTAGCCATTTCCATTTCCCCAGGGAACGTTGCTACTTCTGCGCTACTTCGGCGCTACTTCGGCGTCTCAGACGTCGGCTGATCCATTCGATGCCGGACAATGTCTCCCTCGACGAGGTAGATCACGTCTTCGGCGATGTTCGTGGCGTGGTCGGCGATCCGCTCGATGTGCCGCACGGCCGAGAAGCAGTTCACGGCGGCCGGCACGGCCTCCGGACGCTTCTGCATCAGCTTCTGCAGCTCGTCGATGATCTCGCGGTTGTACTGATCGACGGTCTTGTCCATGGCGATAATCCGCCGGGCCGCGGCATTGTCGGTGTTCACGAAGGCGTTCATCGCCCCGCGGACCATCTGCGTCGCCAGCAGCACCATCGGCCGCAGCGGCTCTGGGATCGGAAACGCCGGGAACTCGTGCATGGCCCGCGCCCGCTGGGCGATGCTCACCGCCAGGTCCGCGATCCGCTCCAGGTCGGCGTTGGCCTTCAGCACCGTCGCGATCCGCCGCAAATCGACCGCCACCGGCTGGTGCAGGGCCAGCATCTTCAGGCACTCTTCCTCGACGTGAACTTCATGCTCATCGACGTACTCGTCCGACTGCACCACCTCGTCGGCCAGCTCGTACCGCCGCTCGCTCAAGGCCAGCGTCGCCTTGTCGATCATCTCCTCCACCATCGCCGAGATGCTCAGCAGCTCGGTATTCAGGTTCTCGAGGTCGCGATGGAGGTGTTTGCTCATATCAGCTCCGGGGCAGGCGAACGATCCCTTCGAGTTTCAATCATCGCCCTAAGTGCCTGCCCTCGCAACAGCTTCCGACCGCGGCCCCCAGGCCACGCGGGTTAAAGGTTAGCGCAGCCCAAGCAGCCGATCATGAAGAACGCGCTAAAACGGCGTGAAGACGCCCGCTGCCCGAAAGTGGGGGCTGCGATTGCTGCCTGGCGCGTCAAGCTCGCGGAGGGTAATAGAACCGCACGAGCCACACGAGGGCCGTCACGGCGGCTGCCAGCCCTGCCATGACGCCGATGGCGACCGCGGCGGCGATGACGCGCTCGTAGTGGATGTTCGTGGCCAGCGTCGAAAACGCGACCGACCAGCCGGCGACATTGCAGGTGCCAAAGAACGCGCCGCTCACCGCGGCGAGGATGCTCAACCCGAAACCGATCGCGCCGAAGGCGCCCGCGGCGCGCGAGCCGGCATAGTCCCACGGCGTCATCTGCGGCCGCTTCCAGCCAAAGACGAAATACCGCAGAAACACCGGCGCGCTGAAGATGGCAAACAGCACACCCAGCCACGGCGCTAAGGACACGATGCCGCAGGCAATCGCGATTCCCAGCAGGACAAACTTCCAGCCGTGGTGCCCAGGCGGCGGAGCTTGCGGAGCGGCGACTGCGTTGGGAATTCTCGGCGATTCGTAGGGATTTTCGCTGAGCGGCATGGATCACCGTCGCGCCTCGCGCACCAGATGCGGCAATTCGGGAACGATGATCTTCTCCATCGCCAGGCGCACGGCGGCGGGCGAGCCGGGCATCGTGAGCACGATCTTGCGACCGATCAGGCCCCCGACGGCCCGGCTGAGGATCGCCGCCGGGCCGATCTCCTGGAAGCTGAGCATGCGGAACAGCTCGCCATATCCGGGCAGCGGCTTCGTCAGCAATCCGCTGACCGTCTCGAACGTCTGGTCGCGGCTGGTGATGCCAGTTCCGCCCGTTAGCAGGATGGCGTCGAGGTCGTCGCGTCGGGACAGCGTTTCGAGCAGGGGCCGCATCCGCGCGGGCTCGTCGGGAATGATCTCGCGCTGCACGACCACGTGCCCCGCGGCGGTAAGGTGAGCGATCACTGCCTGACCGCCAGTATCTGTTTCCAGCGTCCGGGTATCGCTGACGGTAATCACGGCGCAGCGAACCGATGGCGGGCCCTGCGATTTGTGCTCTTCGTGCGTCGCGGACATGGGCAATTGCAGCAAAAGGTTGCAGCCGAGAACTGGCAGGTTTTATAGTAGTAGGCACACTCCGTGTGCCGTCGCGCGGCCGGGCTAGGGGCGCGGGTAACGGGCGTGTCCGCTACGAAGGATTGTACCTGGCAATGCTCGCCCCGGCGCAGAAACGACAGGCTGCACTCTTCGCTGCTGTGGCGTGCGCGGCTGCCATGGCCGCGCCGCCAGCGCGGGCAGATGTCTTTCGCCTTGAATCGGGCGGCCAGATCGAAGGCGAGTGGCTCAACCACGCCGAGCAGCCGCTGACGCGGTACCTGGTGCGGACGGCCGACGGCCTCACGCTGACGCTTGGCCTGGCGCAAGTGAAGGAAGCGGTGCGGCAGTCGCCGGCGGAAATCGAATATCGCCGGCTCGTGCCACTGGCCCCCGATACGCTCGACGGCCAGTGGTCGCTGGCCGAATGGTGCCGCAAGCACGGCCTGACACGTCAGCGGGAGGCCCACCTGCGGCGGATGATCGAGATCGATCCGAACCACCAGCAGGCGCGGTACGCGATGGGCTATCAGTTCCTCAAGGGCCAATGGATTTCGCGCTCCGACTTCCGGCGGCAGGAAGGCTACGAGTTCTACAAGGGCAAATGGCGGACGCCGCAGGAGATCGAAATCCTCGAGACGCGGGCCCGCGTCGAGCTGGCCGAGAAGGACTGGCTGCTCAAGCTTCGCCGCTGGCGGGCGAACCTGGACGATCCCGATAAGGCGAAGTTCGGCTACGAATCGCTGCAAGCCGTTAGCGACCCGGTCGCCGTGCGGCCGCTGGGCCAGCTTTTCGGCCAGGAACGAATGCGGCGGGTGAAGATGCTCTACGCCGACATCCTGGCGAAAATCAACACGCCCGACGCCGTCGCCATCCTGGTCGATCGCACGCTGGCCGACTTCGACGAGGAGATTCTTTATTACTGCCTCGACAAGCTGGCCGAGCTGCAGCCGCCGCACGTGGCCGATCCGTTCGTGACGGCGCTCAAGGACGCCGACAACGGCAAGGTGAACCGCGGGGCGATCGCCCTGGCCAGGCTTCGCGACCCTTCGACCATTTCGCCGCTGATCGACGCCCTGGTCACGACCCACACCCGCGTCCTGCCCGGCCGCGCCGGGCCAAACGCCACGACCACCGCCTTCAGCGACGGCGGTACATTCATGAGGCAGAACGAAGGCCCCCAGGTGCAGATCGTCCACATGCAGAATCAGCCCGTTCTCGACGCCCTCGCCAGGCTGACCGGCGAGAGCTTTGGCTTCGACAAGACTCGCTGGCGCTATTGGCACTCCCAGGAACAGATCGCCCAGGAAAGCGGCAAGCCGGCCTTCGACGCAAGAAGGCAGTAGGTCGGTCGGTGGTCGGTCGGTCGGTAAATCGGTGGTCGGTTGGTCAGTGGTTTGTCGCTCGATTCATTCAAGTCGTTGGAAGTCTTTATGCGCGTGAAGTCTGCCAAGGAGCTGGAGATTTACCAGCTTGCCAACGAGTTTGCGATGCGTATCTTTGAGATCTCAAAGCGCTTCCCAGCCGAGGAGCGCTATGCGCTGACCAGTCAGATCCGGCGGTCGTCGCGGTCGATCTGCCTCAACCTTCGAGAAGCTTGGGCCAAGCGAAGATATGCGGCGCACTTCTTAAGCAAGCTGACCGATTGCGACGGCGAGAACAGCGAGACCGATTCGTCGCTCGACTTTGCTCATCAATGCGGTTACATCGACGCCGAGGAACACAAGGCCCTCACCGCCATGTCGGCCTCGATCGGACGAATGCTAGGCGCAATGATCCAAAACTACGAAAGCTTCATCCAAGACTCCGCGACCCACCGACATACCGACTAACCGACCACCGACTAACCGACCACCGACTAACCGACCACCGACTAACCGACCACCGACCAACCGACCACCGACTAACCGACCACCGACCAACCGACCACCGACCGACCGGCCCCCATGCCAACAACGGAAGTCGCTCATCCGCTCGTCAAGCACCACATCACGCGGCTGCGTGACAAGACTACGCCGCCGGCGGAGTTCCGGCAGCTCGTGCAGCGGCTGAGTGTGCTGCTGGCTTATGAGGCCACGCAGGACTTGGAGTTGGTGCCCCGCGAGCTTGAAACGCCGCTGGTGCCGATGACCGGCAGCGCCCTCAAACAACGGATTGGACTGGCGCCGATCCTGCGCGCCGGCCTGGCGATGGTCGATCCGATCCTCAACTTGATTCCGTCGGCGGAGGTCTGGCACCTGGGCCTCTACCGCGATGAGGCGACCGCCCGGCCGGTGGAGTACTACAGCAAGCTGCCGAAAACCGAACCGGTGGAAGTCGCGCTGGTCGTCGATCCGATGCTCGCCACGGGCGGCTCGGCGATGGCAGCGTTAGCGGCCTTGCAGCGGTGGGGCGTCAAGCGACTGAAGGTGCTTTCGCTCATTGCCTCGCAGCACGGCGTCAGCGCCGTCCGGGAACAATTTCCCGCCGCCGATATCTTCGTCTGCGCCATCGACGCGGAGCTCAACAGCCGCAAGTTCATCGTCCCCGGCCTGGGCGACGCCGGCGACCGGATTTTTAATACGTTGCGCGGCGAATAGTTCAAAGTTCAAAGTTCAAGGTTCAAGGTTGAGGACGGCGGACGTCGCTTCTCCACAACTTTGAACTTTGAACTTTGAACCTTGAACTCTATTTCCCGATCTTCACTTCGCGCCGTCCGCTGGCGTCCGCCGCGGCGCGGGCCATCCCGCCGGTCGAATAGTCCATGACGATCGTCCCGTCCGCGCCCAAGGCGATTAGCCCGCCGTCGGACGGGCGGAGTGTCTTGTGCAGGACCTCATTCACCGCCTCTGCCAGCGGCTGCTTCAGGTACTTCAGGCGGGCTGAAAGGTCGTAGGCGACTGCATTCCGGATGAACTGTTCTCCGGTGCCGGTGCAGCTGACCGCGCAGGTGGCGTT
>DASRJB010000937.1:0-2693 GCA_035649715.1 Pirellulaceae bacterium | reverse complement strand
CGAAAACCCGCGTGGCCGTCGTCGGCGGCGGCCTGGCCGGACTCGCGGCTGCGGCGGCGCTGGTCGAGCGCGGTTGCAGCGTGGAACTGTTCGAGGCCAAGCGCACGCTCGGCGGGCGCGCCGGGTCTTACAGCGACCGCGCTACCGGTGAGCGGATCGACCATTGCCAGCACGTGGCGATGGGCTGCTGCACGAACTTTCTCGACTTCTCGCGACGCACGGGGATCGCCGACCTCTTCACGCGATACCAGACTCTGCACTTTTTCGGTCCAGATGGCCGCCGCTGCGACTTTCGGCCGACGGGCTGGCTGCCGCCGCCGCTCCATTTGGCCAGTCCGCTGTGGCATATGAACTTTCTGCCAATTGCCGACAAGATCGCGATCGCCCGGGCCATGCTCGGCCTGCTGCGGCTGCCCGCAGAGGACTGCGCGGGCGGATCGACCGTCTTGGACTGGCTTCGCTCGCAGCGGCAGAGCGCCCGGGCGATCGAGCGATTCTGGCAGGTGGTGCTGGTGAGTGCCTTGGGCGAATCCCTCGACCGGGCCTCGGTGGCTGCTGCCCGCAAGGTCTTTCTCGACGGCTTTCTGGGCCACCGCGAGGCCTGCCACGTGCTGGTCCCCCGCGTTTCGCTGGGTGAGCTGTACGATCAGCGCGTCGCCGACTGGCTCCGCAGCCGGGGGGCAGCGATTCACTTGGAAATGCCCGTTGCGGAAGTCACCGCCGCAGGGCAAAGCGTCACCGGGTTGCGCTTGGCCGGCGGCGACTCGCGCGAATTCGACCTGGTCATTCTCGCCGTGCCTTGGCGGCGCGTGGGCGATCTGCTCAGCGACGAAATGCAGAATGCGATCGGCGTGGCGCAGTGGGCAGACATGCCGTCGGCCCCGATTTCGGCCCTGCACCTGTGGTTCGATCGCGAACTGACGGAGTTGCCCCACGCGGTGCTCGTGGGCCGGCTGTCGCAGTGGGTATTCGCCCACGGCCGGCACTATTACCAGGTCGTCATCAGCGCCTCGCACGATCTGGCGGGCCGGCAGCGGCAGGCCGTGCTCGACGAAGTGCTGGGCGACCTGCGAGCCGTCTTTCCCAAGGCTCAGGGCGCGAGCTTGCTGCGGTGGCAGCAGATCACGCAGCCCGAAGCCGTCTTCTCCGTGCGCCCCGGCCTGGACGAAATTCGCCCGCCGCAGCAAACCCTCGTTCCCAATCTGCTGCTGGCCGGGGATTGGACACGCACCGGCTGGCCCGCCACGATGGAGGGCGCAGTCCGCAGCGGTTATCTCGCCGCCGAAGCACTGCTGGCCCGCCTGGGCCAGCCGCAGCAGATTCTCGCGCCCGACCTGCCGCAGGGCTGGCTGCTGAAGAGGGTTCAGAGTTCGAGGTTCAGGGTTCAGAGCAGCTGATCGCCTCTGTACTCTGTACTCAGTAGCGAGTAACAAGTACGGATCAATCACCGACTCTGACATCCGACTTCTGAACCCTGAACCCCAAACCCTGAACTCTCCATGCGTCCCCTCGTCTCCGCCGAGCAAATCCAGGCTTCGATCGACCGGCTGGCGGCGGAGATCCGCGCCCGCGAGGCGGGGCGGCCGCTGACGGTGATCGCGGTGATGACGGGCAGCATCATCTTCCTGGCCGACCTGATCCGCAAGCTCGACATGCCGCTGCGGGTCGGCGTGATTCAGGCGCGCAGCTATGCCGGTACGCAGCGCGGCTCGCTGTCGGTCAACGCCGACATGCTGCCCGATGTGGCGGGCCGCGACGTGCTGGTAATCGACGACATCTTCGACACGGGGCATACGCTTCAGGAAGTGCTGGCCTTCCTCGACGAACTGGGGGCCCGCTCGATCCGCACGGCGGTGCTGGTGCTCAAGCGGGGCAAGCAACTCGTCTCGCTGCGGCCCGACTACGTCGGCTTCGAAATTCCCGACGTGTTTGTCGTGGGTTACGGCCTGGACTACAACGACGGCTATCGCAACCTGCCCTATCTGGCGGCCCTTGAGCCGGCAGACATCGAAGCCTAGCCGCCAGAGCCGCCCGCTGGACACATGGCGCAGACTGCCGCCGCTCATCGAATGCAGCAGCTTCGCCTGGCGATCGTCGCGCCACGGTTCTGGCCGCTGGTCGAGGACGCGCCCCAGCACCTGCTGCAGCTGGCCGAGTCGCTCATCGCCGCCGGCCACGCGGTCGACGTGGTAACGCCGCTCTGGAAACGCTCTTGGCCGCGAGCGATGCAGGTCGGGCCGGTGCCGCTGGTGCGCTTGCGCGGTTCGCCCCGCACGGCGCTGGGCACCGTGCGGTGGATGTACTCCCTCGCGGGATGGCTGCGCGAGCAGAGGCCCGCCGGCATGCTCGTCGGCGGGCTGCGTCATGAAGCTTACGTCGCGCTGGGCATGCCGCCGAAAATCCGCCCGCGGGTGGTGCTCGTGGCGGGCGAGGACGACCTCGCCTGGCAGCGGACCGCGGCCTTTGGCAGCCGCATCGCCGCCCGCTGCCGCCAGGCTCCGGCAATCGTCGCCGCGAGCGAGGAACTGGCCGACGGGCTCGCAAGCGCCGGATACTCGCGCGAGCGGATTACCGTGATTCCGCGGCGCGTGCCGATTCCGTCGCCACGGAGCCCGGCCGCACGCGACCAGGCCCGCGCGGCGCTGGCCGCGGTGAATCACGACCTGGTGACGACGACCACGGCTCCCGTCGCC
>DASRJB010000936.1:0-8112 GCA_035649715.1 Pirellulaceae bacterium | reverse complement strand
GCTGGATCATCAGTGGCGGCTGGGACGGCACCACGCGCATCTGGGACGCCGCCAGCGGCGAGGCCCGCGCTCGGCTCACGGGCACCGGCGGCGTGGACGCGCTTTCCTATGCCGCCGATTCGCGGCTGCTGGCGATTTGTGCCAACGGCAAGGAAGTGCAGCTGTTCGAGTTGCGTCTTGGCGAGCCCTCCGCCGAGCAGTTGGCGCAGCTCCGCGCGATCCTGGCGCGGCTGGACGACGATCGGATCGAGGTCCGCGACCTGGCCAGCGCCGAGCTGGTCAAGCTGGGAATCGCCGTGGAACCGGAGCTTGTGCGTGTGGCGGCTGAATCCTCCTCGGCGGAAGTGCGAATTCGCGCCCGCCGCGCCCGGCAGGCGATCCTGACGGTGCCGCCGGGCGGCATCGGCGGTCATGAGGGAGAAATCCATTCTGCCGTCTTCTCGCCGAATGGCCAGCTATTGGCCAGCTGCAGCGACGATGGCACGGTCCGCCTGTGGGATGTGCCCAAGCGCACGGAACTGGCCCGGATCGTACCGGCGATGAGGTGAACCAGACGCGCATGAGTTCGCTAACGCTAGTCCGGCATGCGCAGGCTTCGTTCTTCGCCGACCATTACGACCAGCTCTCGCCGCTGGGCGAGAACCAGGCCCGCTTGCTCGGCGAGTGGTGGGCCGAGCGGCGCGTGGTCCCCAGCGAGGTCTATGTCGGGCCGCGGCAGCGGCACCGGCAGACGGCGGCGGCAGTGGCAGCGGTCTACGTGCGGGCCGGCCTGCCGTTTCCCCAGCCGGTGGAGCTGGCGGACTTGGACGAATATGACCTGAGCGGAATCCTCCGGATTCTCGCGCCCGCATTGGCTCGCGAGAACGAGGACTTTGCCGTGCTGCATCAGCGGCAGCGGCACGGCGCGAGCCAGCGCGAGCAGGCCCGCAGCTTCCAGCGGATGTTCGAGCCGCTGCTCGTTCACTGGCAGGCGGCCGCGGGGCTGGAAGGGCTGGAATCCTGGGCGGCATTTCAGCTCCGGATCCGCCGCTGCCTCAAGCAATTGACTGAGCGGCCCGGCCGCGGGCGACGGATTTTTGCGTTCACCTCGGGCGGATTCATCGGCGCGGCGGCGCAATGGGTGCTGGCCGCGCCGGACCGGACGGCGCTGGAGCTCAACTGGCGGATTCACAACACTGCACTCACCCAGTTCGTATTCTCCGGCGAGCGGATCACGCTGGATGCTTTCAACAGCATCGCGCATCTGCCTGATCCGGAGCTGGCAACTTACCGCTAATCATGAATATCGAATGCGATGAGACGACGGCGGTCCGTCCCGGCGAGGAACTCGACCTCGCTCGGCTGGAAGGTTACTTGCGCGAGCGCCTGCCAGAGTGCGCTGGTCCGCTGGCGGCCCTGCAGTTTCCGCACGGGCACTCCAACCTGACGTACTTGCTCCGTGCCGGAGCCTCTGAATTCGTGCTCCGCCGGCCTCCCTTCGGCAACCAGGTGCAGACCGCGCACGACATGGGCCGCGAGTACCGCGTGCTGGCGAAGCTGTCGGCCGTGTTTCCCGAAGCGCCGCGGCCGTACCTGTTTTGCGACGACAGCGGCGTGCTGGGCGCGCCGTTTTATGTGATGGAGCGCCGCCGCGGCCTGATCCTGCGAAAGAGCCTGCCGCCGGGACTGTCGCTGACGCCGGAAACGGCGGGACGGCTCGGCCAGTCGCTCATCGAAACGCTCGCCCGGCTGCACGCGGTCAACTACCAGGCTGCTGGCCTGGCTGATCTGGGCAAGCCCGCCGGCTATGTGGCCCGGCAAGTCACGGGCTGGATCAAGCGCTACGAGGGCGCCCGCACCGACGACGTTAAGTCGATGGAGCGCGTGGCCCAGTGGCTGACCGAGCACCTGCCTGCGGAGTCGGGAGTCGCGGTGATCCACAACGACTACAAGTACGACAACGTGGTGCTCGACCCGGCGAAGATGACGCGGATCGTCGCGGTGCTGGATTGGGAGATGGCCACGCTCGGCGATCCGCTGATGGATCTGGGCACGACGCTGGGCTACTGGGTCGAAGGGGGAGATCCGCAGCCTCTGCAGCAGGCCGCCATCGGGCCGACAATGCTCCGCGGCAGCCCGACCCGGCGGGAACTGGTCGAATGCTACGAGCGGGCCACGGGCCGCGACGTGCCCCAGCCGCTGTTCTATTACGCCTTCGGCCTGTTCAAGATCGCCGTAATCATCCAGCAGATTTACGCCCGCCTCGTCCGCGGCCACACCCGCGATCCACGCTTCGCGCGCATGAATGAGATCGCCCTGGTCATGAGCCATCAGGCCGAGCGGGCCATCGCCGGCGGAGTCATTTGATCGTCGCGACGGAGCGCTAAGGCTTCGGTTTAGGGGCGGCCGCGACAAAGGCCATCCGCAGCTGATGCAGCACGCTTTCGAGCATTTTCACTTCGTCCGCGTCGAGATTGCCCTTGGTCTTTTGCTCCAGGATCGCCAGCATCTCGATGACGTGCTTCGCCAGGTCCAGCCGCACTTCAGTCTTGCCATCGAGCGGATTGGGAACCTGGCCGAGTGCGACCATCGCCTGCGTGCCGAGCGAGGCGATCAGCAGCGACAACGACGGCGGCGGGAGCTTTTCGTCGGCCATGGATCAAAACAGCCCTTCGATCACCCGCCCGTGCGAGATCGCCAGCGGCCGGCCCTCGCGGTCGTGAATCTGCGTGTGCGGATCGATCCCCAGCAGATGAAAGATCGTCGCGGTCACGTCGGCGGGGCCGACGGGATTGTCGGCGGGATAGGCCGCCTGCTTGTCGGACGACCCATAGACCTGCCCGCCGCGGACGCCGCCGCCGGCCAGCCAGATGGAGTTGCACGGCCCCCAGTGGTCGCGGCCGGCATTCCCGTTGATCTTCGGCGTGCGGCCGAACTCGCTCGACCAGACGACCAGCGTCTCGTCCAGGAGGCCGCGGTCCTGCAAGTCCGCCAGCAGCGTGGCGATCGGCTGATCGACCTGCGGCACCAGCCGCTCCTTGAGCTGCTTGAAATTCTGGCCGTGCGTGTCCCACGTGGTATCGACGCCGGGCATGTCGCGGTGCCAATAGACCGTGACGAGGCGGACCCCCGCGACCAGCAGCCGGCGGGCCAAGAGCAGGCTCTGGCCGAAGGTTTTGCGGCCGTAGCGGTCGCGCTCTTTGTCGGTTTCCTGCGACAGGTCGAACGCGGCGCGGGCCGCCGGCGAAGTCACCAGGTCGGCGGCCCGCTGGAAGTAGCCGTTCAGCGCATCGACGCGGCGGCTGGCATCGAGCTCGGCCCGCTGGGCATTCAGCGTGGCCAGCAGGTGCTGCCGCTGGGCGACGCGGCCGTCGTCGAGGCCGGCCCGCTGGGCCAGCATGTCGATCTTGAAGTCGGGCTTGTCGGGATGCTCGTCAATCGTGAAGGGATCGTACTGGCTGCCGAGGATGCCGCCGTTTTGCCCCGGCGTGATCGCGCCGGCGGTGGTGCCGATCCGCTCGGGCAGGGCGACGAACGACGGCAGGCTCTGCCGGCTCGGCCGCAGCTTGCTGACGACCGAGCCCAGGTGCGGAAAATCGCTCGGCGATGCGCCAAAGTTCTCGGCGCTGACGCGGTGCTTGTGGCCGGTGAGCATCCAGTGTGCGCCGGTCGAGTGGTTGTTGTCCGTGTGCGTGACACTGCGAATCAGGGCCAGCTTGTCAGTGTGCTGGGCGATGTTGGGCAGCAATTCGCCGATCTGAATCCCCGGAACCTTGGTCGCGATCGGCTGAAACTCGCCGCGAATGTTGTCGGGCGCTTGCGGCTTCAGGTCCCACAAGTCCTGATGGGCCGGCCCGCCCCACATGAAGAGCAGCAAGCAGCGCTTGGCCTTGCCGAACGAGGCCGCCAGCTCGCCGCCGCTCGCCCCCCGCGCTTCGCCCGCCAAGAGCCCGCTCAGCGACAGCCCCAGCGGCGTCAGCGCGCCGATTTGAAGCATGTGGCGGCGGGAGAGACTGGTTGTGGATCGCATCGTCGATCGACTCTAGCTAAACAGCGGTTCAATCGGCCGCCCGGCATAAACGTGGCGCGGGCGATTGGCGGAGTCGTGCAGCACGGTGCTTTCTGGAATGCCCAGCGCGTGCAGCAGCGTGGCGGCGTAGTCGTGCGGCGACACCGGGTTGGTGGCCGGATAGGCGGCCTGCTTGTCGCTGCTGCCATAGACCGCGCCGCCCGCGATGCCGCCGCCGGCCAAGAGGCCGCTGTAGCAATAGGGCCAGTGCTCGCGGCCACTATTGTTGGTGCTGATCTCCGGCTTGCGGCCAAACTCGCCGACCCAGGCCACGATCGTGTCGTCCAGCAGCCCGCGGTCGGAAAGATCGGTGAGGAGCGCGGACAAGGCGCGGTCGGCCGGGGGAATCAGGTCGTTCTTCAGCCGGTTGAAGTTGTTCCCGTGCGTGTCCCAGAACGAGCGGCCGTCGTTATGCCAGTTGACGCAGACCAGGTTCACGCCGTGCTCGATTAGCCGGCGGGCCAAGAGCACGCACTGTCCGTGGATGTTGCGGCCAAAACGCTCGCGGACTTCCGCCGGCTCCTGAGCCAGGTCGAACGCCCCGCGAACCCGCGGCGAACTGAGCAGGCTCAGCGCCCGCGCTTGATGGCCGGTGATCGCCGAGCGGGCCGCCAGCGCGTCGATCTCCGCCCGCTGCTGGTCGATCTGCTTCAAAAGCTCGAAGCGGCTGCCCAGCAACTCCGGCGTGATGCCCGGCTGCAAGGCCAGCGCGGGAAGCTTCCAATTCGCGTCGTTGGGGTCGCCCGTGGCCAGAAGCGGGTCGTATTGGGGTCCGAGCCAGCCGCCGTGCTGCCCCGGCGCTTGCCCGCCGGGCGCGGCCGGATGATAGGCGATCCAGGGCAGGAGCACGAACGGCGGCAGCGCCTCGCCGCTGGGCCGCAGCTTCGCCAACACCGAGCCCAGGTGCGGCGTGTCGTGCGGGCTCGGCGGCGTTGCGTCGCTGCGGACGACGGGCGCCAGATGCCCGGTCACCGTCGTGTGGCCGCTGGAAAGGTGCGCCGGATCGTCGTGCCCCAGCGAGCGGATCAGCGCGACCTTGTCCATCAAGCCCGCGAGTTGCTTGAAGTGTTCACTGATCTGCAGTCCGGGCACCTTCGTGGCGATCGGCTTAAATGGCCCGCGGATGTTGTCGGGCGCTTGCGGCTTGGGATCGAATGTGTCGAGCTGGCTCGGCCCGCCCCACATGAACAGGAAGATGCACCGCTTGGCCCGGCCGAAGCCCGGCTTGTCGCTCGCCGAGTTGCCGGCCGCCGCTTGCGCCGCCAGCAGTTCGGCCAGCGAAATGCCCAAGAGACCAGCCGCTCCCGCCTGAAGCACGCTGCGGCGGCTAGTTCGCGCGAGCTGGCGGAACTCGGGGCAGCCGAGGTCGGAGTGGCGCTGGGAAGTCATCCAGATAGCAGCCGGAAAACGAGGAACATCAACCGCCTTCGATGCGAGAACTATCGTAGCTTTCGGCTGCGGGGAAGGAAAGGTTCAGGCGGCGCCAGGGGGTCGGGAGTCTTTGTCGGCAAGGATTGTGAACATGGAAAGCCGATGACGACAAAGACTCCCGACCCCTTCCGGATGGCAGCTAGCGGGTTTCTCCAGTTTGCCTGGGCGCGGTGTGGCCGGCCTGCGATATTCCGCCGCCACGCTGCTCTTGGAGATCTCTATGCCATTCGCACGTCCTTGGCCGCCGGCTGCGCTGACTTTGTTTCTATTTACAACGGGCTGCGCGGTGTTGTTTGCGGGCTGCGCCACGACGCCGAGCGAATACTGGCAGGCCCTCAAGGGCGAAGGCTTTCCCGAGTGGAACGAGAACATGGCCGCCGGCTCGCGCGGCGATCCCTCCCGGGCCAAACCCAGCGGCTTCTTCACCGACCGCCGCAGCGAGCAGATCGAACAGAACCTGGGCGGGGGCTTTTGAAGTCACGCCACTCGTTCCCAGGGTCCTTCCGGGAGCGCACTTCCCCGAGGCTCTCGCTTCGTCAGCGCCCCGCGAGGCAGGAGCCTGGGAACCAGTGTATAACTCGGTATTCAAACTTCGTGCTTCTTTCGTCCTTTGATTTTCGTCCTTCGACATTTCACCGATGTCCGCCTTTGAGGAACTCTGTGCCTCGGCCCGCGAGGCCGCGCTCCTGGAATCGATCGAGGGGCTGCTCGGCTGGGACGAGCGAACGTATATGCCTCCCGCCGCCGGCGAATATCGCGCCGAGCAAATGACGCACCTGGCGGGCGTGATCCACAAGCAGCGGACCAGCCCGCGGCT
The DNA here is from genome assembly GCA_035649715.1 of Pirellulaceae bacterium. GTDB lineage: Bacteria > Planctomycetota > Planctomycetia > Pirellulales > Pirellulaceae > CAYLLN01. The sequence goes on along the minus strand of DASRJB010000936.1, from coordinate 1,816 downwards.
GGGCGAACTATTGGGCGAATTGACCGGCGGCCCGCTGGCGAAGGACCCGCACAGCGACGCCGGCGCGACGATCCGCCAGCTGAAGCGAGACTACGACAAGCGGGTGAAGCTGCCGCAATCGCTCGTCGAGGAATTGACGCGGGCCAGCGTCCTGGGCCAACAGGCCTGGGTCAAAGCCCGCCAGGACAATGACTTTCCCGCCTTCGCCCCGCACGCCGAGCGGCTCTTCGCCCTCAAGCGGCAGCAGGCCGCCTGCCTGGGGTACGCGGATCAGGCGTACGACGCTTTGCTGGACGATTACGAGCCGAACGCGAAGACGAAGGACGTGGCCCAGGTGCTCGCCGGGCTGCGGGCGGAGCTGGTGCCGCTGGTGCAGGCGATCATGCAATCGGGCCGCACGGCACCGCTGGAGATTTTGCAGCGGGAATATCCGCCGTCGGCTCAAGAGGCGTTCGGCAAGGCGGCCGCCGCGGCGATCGGGTTCGAATTCGAGCGCGGGCGGCTGGACGTGACGCACCACCCGTTTTGCAGCGGCCTGGGCCCGCACGATTGCCGCATCACCACCCGCTACGACCAGCGGTTTTTCAACACCTCGTTCTTCGGCATCCTGCACGAGGCGGGGCACGGCATCTACGACCTGGGGCTGCGGCCCGACCAGTTCGGCCTGCCGCCAGGCACCTACGTGTCGCTGGGGATTCACGAGTCGCAATCGCGAATGTGGGAGAACCTCGTCGGCCGCTCGCGGGCGTTCTGGCAGCATTTCTTTCCGCAATGGCAAGCGGCCTTCCCCGCCGCGGCCGCCGGCGTGAAATTCGACGACTTTTTCTGGGCGATCAACCACGTCGCGCCCTCGCTGATCCGTGTCGAGGCCGACGAGGCTACGTACAACCTGCACATCATCGTCCGTTTCGAACTGGAGCAGGCCCTGCTCGACCAGCAACTGGCCGTCGGCGACCTGCCGGCCGCCTGGCGCGAGAAATACCGCCAGTACCTGGGCATCGAGCCGGAAACCGACGCCGACGGCAGCCTGCAGGACATTCACTGGTCCGCGGGGCTGATCGGCTACTTCCCGACTTATTCGCTGGGCAATCTCTACGCCGCGCAGTTCTTCGAACAGGCCGACCGCGACCTGGGCGGCCTGGCCGCGCTGTTCGCCCGCGGCGAGTTTCAGCCGCTGAAGCGGTGGCTGAACGAGAAAATCCACCACCGCGGCCAGTCCTATTCGTCAGCCGAGCTCGTGCAGCTGGTCACCGGCCAGCCGATGTCGCACGCGCCCCTGATCCGGCATCTCCGCGGCAAGCTGGGCCCGCTCTACGGCATCTAGATTCAGCGGCGGCCACGCTCCCACAGCCGAGGCGCAGTGCGACGGCAAAGAAAAAGGGCGTTCTCGTTGACCTGAGAACGCCCATGGTTTTGCAGTACAGACTCAGCGTCAATCCTGTCCCGCGATCGATTCGCTGGCCGATTTGACCGGCGCCTTTTCCTGCGAGGCCTTCTCGGCCCGCTGGGCGGCGACCTTGGTCGCAGCCAGCGCCCGCTGCAGGTGGATCCCGGTGAAATAGGGCTCGATGCTGCCGTTGAGGTGTTTTACGCCAATCTTCTTCACCAGCTCTTCCCAGGTCAGGCCGTTCTGCAGGTGCCACGCGGCGGCCTGCGCCGAGTGCTGGTCGAGCTCGCCGCGGGCGAGCATCTTCACGACTTCGGTTACCTCGTTGCTCTTGGCGTAGGATTCGATCGGCACGAGCTTGTAGGGCACATGCGGGCTGGGATCGTTCTTGCCGTGATCGAGGCAGACCAGGACAACCTTTACCTTCGC
>DASRJB010000935.1:0-9051 GCA_035649715.1 Pirellulaceae bacterium | reverse complement strand
CCTGGACCAGGAGCGCGCGGATTTGGCGCCTCGACCAGGAGCGGCCGCGTGGAACCAGTCTGTGCTGCAACGGCAAGCATGCAACGTAGTTTAGCGGCGCCGCTCCTGCCCGGCGGCGATCGCGGCGAGGAGTGCACATGTGGTCGCCAGCGACAGAGTTCTCGGCATGATTGGACCTGTTTTACTTGCCCAGGCTCCGCTGGAACACGCCAGTCGCCAAGCTTAGCGCGCCACGTCCACCATCAAGATCCACCAGGGCATCTTGCCCACGGGCCCGCTCACGACTGGAGCCAGATCGCCAGAGTCAGGGCTCACGCGGTACCCGGCGATGCGGTCGGTGGCCTCGCCGCAGACGTAGAGAAACTTGCCGGCGGGATCGAGGTCGAAAGACCGCGGGGTCTTCTCCGTCGAAGTCTGGCCGAGGGCGGTCAATTCGCCGCTGCGGCCGTCGACGCGAAAGCGGGCGATGCTGTCGTGGCCGCGGTTGGCGACATAGAGAAACGTACCCGTGGGATGGAGCTTGATCTCGGCGCAAGCATTCCGCTGGCCATAGCTGGCAGGCAGCGTGGAGATAGTTTGCACTGCCGCCAGGGAGCCGGCGGATTTGTCGTAACGCCAGGCGGTCACGCTGCCGCCTTGCTCGTTGCTGACGTAAGCCATGTCCAATCGCGGGTGAAAAACGATGTGCCTGGGTCCAGTGTTGGGCGGCGTTGCCAGCCGGGCGGGACTTCCCGGTTTCAGCCCGCCGGTCTTGGCATCAAAGGCGAATTGAAAGATCGCGTTGGGCCCGGTGTGCGGAACGAAGGCAAAGCGGTTGGCGGGATCGAGGAGAATCGCGTGCGCCTTTTCGGCGGTGGGCACGCTCTCGACCGGCTGCGGCCGCAGCGAGCCGTCAGCTTCGATCGCATGGACCGTGACCTTGGCCGCCACGTAATAGGCCGCGAGCAGGAACCGCCCTTGCTTGTCGGTGGAAAGATGAGCCGGATCGATGCCGGCGTCGATCGTATTCAGATGGGCCAGCGTTCCCGTCCGCGGATCGATGCGAAACGCGACCAGCTTGCCCTCGGGCCGCAGCGACGCGAAGAGCGACGTTCGGGTCGGATTCGCGACCAGTGCAGCCGGCTCTCCTCCGCAGGGCGCGTCGGCCACGTGCGCCAGTGCTCCCGTCGATGGATCGACGTTGTAGACGGCAATCTTCTTGTCCTTGGCCAGCGAGACGTAAGCGAAGGTATCCGCCTGGACCGTCCTACAGCCGAGCACAAGCAGAATTGCAACGAGCATCCGCATACGTAATCTCCTCATCGGCTTCGCATTATCCCAAGAGCAGAGCCCGGTAATCGTCGTACCACGCCGTCCGGCTGGGAGGGGCCAGATAATAGAGCGTGCGGATGCCGACGCGGCCGGCGACGCCCTGCAACTGCGCCGTCGCGTCGCCCAGCACCGCGAGGGTCCACGCCGACGGCTCGGAACTCCCCTCGGCCCACACCTTGATCCGCAGGTCGGTCTTGCCTGTCCTGGTGCTCGTTACCTGGAACCGCATCAGGTAGTTGGTGTCGGGCGCGACCGCGAAGTTCGCCGTGCCCAGCACCGTCGCCGCGCCATCGACGACCTTCTGGATCGTCAGCGCGCCCGTCCCGCCCGGCTTGACGTTGATTTCCGCGGCGTACCAGGTGTCTGGATTCGCGTCGTCCCGGCGGGCAATCAGGCTGGTCCACGCGAAGTCGCCGTTCAGGCGGAACTTGACCGATTGATCCACGTTCTCGCTGGCCGCCGCATTGTTGACCATCAGCACGTTGCCGTAAAAACCGCCGCCCGCGTTCGCGATCTGCCCTTCGTTTCCCTGCACGGTCGCGGCCGGCGCGGTGCCGCCGATCTGTTGGCGGGTCCATTGCGACGACCAGGGACTGCCGTCGGCGGCACTGAACGTCTCTTCGACCACGTTGATGGCGACGTCCTTGGCCTTGGACCGGGCGCCGTCGTTGGCGGTAAGCCGCAGCACGTAGGCGCCCGAAGACGAAAACGTGGCGGTCGTGTCCACGGCAGCGGCATTGCCGAACGCGACGGTGCCGGGGCCGCTGACCTTGGTCCACGTCGTGTTCAGCGAGTTGGCGGGGCGGCGGTCGTCGATGACGGTGCCATTGAGATTGACCGTCCAGACTGCCGCCGCGGGATCGAGATGGGCGATCGCAGCCACGGTGGGCGCCGCGTTCTCCTTGACCTGGGCGATCGCCTTGAAATCGTCGTAATACGCCGTCTTCGAGGGAGCGTAGTAGAAGCCAGTGCTGATCCCAAAACGCCCGGCGACGCGTTGCAGCTCCGGCGTGCCGCTAGTCAGCTGCATCGTCCAGGCACCGGGCTCGGCATCCGCCGCGTCCCAGAGCTTCACCCGCAGGTCCGTCGTTCCCACGGCGTTGGTTTCCACCTGCAAGCGCATGTAGTAGTCCGCGTTGGCGGTGAGCGGAAAGTCGCCCGTCGCCAGCGTCGTCGCCACACCCCGCACCACCGCCTGAATGCCGACGTTCCCGCTGGTTCCGGGCAGTGTGTAGGCGGAGTAGAACGTATTGGCTCTCATGTCCGCCCGGCGGGCTCGAAATCCCGGAATCACCAGGTTCGAATCGACGCGGAATCTGACCGACAGGTCCACGTTCTCGGCCTGGGTCGTGCTATTGAACAGCGAGACGTTGTTGATCGCGGTCGTGCCGTTGGTCACTCGTCCCTGGCCGGCTTGAATGTCCGCGGTCGCGGCCCCGGCCCCGTTCTGCTGGACCCACTGGCTGGGCCAGGCACTGCCGTCCGCGCCCGTGAAGCTCTCCTGCACGACGTTGACGATCGCGTCGGCATACGCGGACTTATTGCCGTCGTTGGCGGTCAGCCGTACGACGTAGGTGCCCTTAAGCGAAAAGGCGGCCGTGGTGTCCACCGCATTCTTGTTGGCAAACGTGACCGAGCCCGGGCCGCTGATTTTCGTCCAGGTCGCGGTCAGGGGGCCCGCGACTCCGTCGTCGGCGATGGTTCCGTCGAGATTGGCCGTGCCGACGGCGGAGCCGACCGGAAAGGGTTCGACCGAGGCGGTTACAACCGGCGCGAGGTTGGTGTTGGCGGTGAAGCTGTCATACCACACTTCGCGGAACGAGCCGCCCTGCGTATCGATATGCAACCCCGAGCGGCCGCTCTTGCCGGCGAGCTGTGGGAATTGGCTGAGCGCGGGGACCTCGACGTGCCAGCCGCTGGGCTCGGTGTTGCCGTCGGCCCAGTACCGGCCGCGGAGGCGCACGCTGCCGTCGGGATTGCTCTCGACCAGGAATCGCATCCAGTTGAAGCCGCTGCCCGTGTTGATGTAGTCGTCGCGGTCGAGCAGGTACTTCGCGCCATCGACGACGGCGTAGATGTTCAGGTCACCGCTGTCGAAGGCCAGCAGGAAGTAGGTATCGGGATCGCTGTCGGAACGGCGGGCGACGACGCCGGTCACAATTCCGCTGCCGTTGGACTTGATCTTGACGGAGATGTCCGCGTCCTGGGCGCTAGCGTTATTAAGGTAGAACACGCCCGACGAGACGTTGACGCTGTTCCTCTTGATGTGTCCCTGGTTGTTGTTGATATCGACGATCCAGTTGTTGCTCGGCCCTTGCCGCGTCCAGGTGCTCGGCCAGGGTGCGCCGCTCGCGCCGGACCAGTTCTCGGTGAAGCTCGTCGCGGGGTTGGCCGGGTTGTAGTAGACCGTCACGTCGTCGAAATGGGTGAACGTGCCGTCGCTGGCGGTGAGGCGGAGCACGTACGTTCCCAGCGTCGAGAATGTGGCCATAGTGTCCACGGCGCTGGCGTCGCCGAACGACACCGTGCCGGGACCGCTCACGTTGCTCCAGGTGGTGGTCAGCGCGCCGCCGGGCGCGGGGTTGCTCACCGTCGCGTCCAGCGTGAAGGCGTTGTTCGGCGCGAAGATCGACTGGTTCACGCCCGCATCGACGATTGGCGTGCCGGCGGCGCGGATCGCCTCCTTGCGGCCGCTCCAGCCCGGCGCTAGCGGCAGGTTGCCGTGATTCGGCCATTGGTAGAGCGAGGAGCGCAGGCGGAATGCTTCGCCGCTTTGCAGCTCGACGTAGATGTTGGAGGTCGGGTTGATCCCCTTCAGCTCCGGCCCGCCGGTTTGCGTGGGGCCGATGTCCTCGCTGTCGATCACGCCGTCGGCGTTGATGTCGCCAAAGTCGATGACGCCGTCGGCGTCGAAATCGGTCCAGGTCGTGCTGAGGTGAAACAGGTCCGCATAGGGGCCGTCGAAGGTGATATTGCGGATGATGTACTGCTCGGGCGGGATGCTGGCGATTTCGCCGCCGGTGCCGGTCCAGGCGATGGCCGTGCCGCTGCGCGAGTCCTCGGCAGGGGCCGTGCGGAGATTCTTGATCGTGCTGTTCTGGATGATGGTCGGTTTGCCGTGGGAGCTGACGCGGTGCTTCTGGGTGTTGATGCCGAACCAGCTGATCTCCGCGCCATCGATGGTGAGATTGTCCAGCGTGAGGGGCTTGCCCCAGCTGTTGCTGACCGAGTGAATTAGGAACCCGGAGTTCAAGTTGCCGTAGAGCGTCGAGTCGCGGTAGAGGTATTCGTTGCCGTACGCGCCGTGTTCGATGCCGTGTTTACCGTTGTAGTAGGCGGTGAAGTCTTCGATGACGTGCAGGAACGAGCTCTCGTTCTGCCAGGTGAAGATGCCGTCGGTCGCGCCGTTATGGGCGACGTTGCCCTGGAAGGTCCACACGAACTCGCCCGTCCGCTCGGGCCACTGGAAGCCGCTGCCCTGCAGGTCGCCCTGCATGCCGACAGCGACGCTGTTGATCACACTGTTGCGCTGGCCTTGCCCCAGGCGGAAGCCGGAGGTGCGGAAGGTATCGACCGTGGGAGTTCCCAGGTACATGCCGCGGTGGAAAACTTTCGAGGCGACGGCGTGGTCGTAGAGCGTGTCGTTGGTGCCGTTGCCTTCGCTGGTGTCGGTGTCCGGATCCCACCAGTACGCATCCTCGAATACGTTGTGGGCGATTGTGCCGCGGAAGGTCATGCCGTGGCTGGCGTGGGTCACGAAGGAGTGGTTGCCCGAGTTGCGGACCACGACATTCTCGATCAGCGAGCCGCGGGTGCCGTCGCCGGCGTGGTGGAAGTGCAGCGGGTAGCGGCCGGGGATGAGGTCGTCCTGACTGTCGCCGTTGCGGTGCTTCCGCGGACCCATGTGATAGATCTCGACGTTGCGCAGCTCCTGCGGCTGAGTGATCTCCGTGAACATGATGTGCGAGCGGCCGGACGAGCTGCTGGTGCCGTGAATCTTCACGTTTCGCGACAGGTTCAAGACCTCGGCATACCAGGTGTCGTTCACGACCGGGTGGTCGTAGGTCAGGGGGTTCGTGGCGCTGATCGTGATGGTGTTGCCACTGATCGCTGTGATGTTCCGGTCGTCGTAGGCGGTCCAGGAGAGGTTGCTGCCGCTGTGCGACGGCGGCGACGTGGGAGTGATGGAAATCAGGTCCCCCACGCGCCAGCCGGTTGCGTCATCGACGGTGAACGTGGTCGCCCCGGCGCTGACGGCGGCGCTCAAGTGACTCCAGGGAGTCTTGTCGGCGCCGACGGCATCGAGCTGGCCCGGCCCGACGATCCACAAGCCGACATCGGATGCGAGGACCTCTTCGCCGCCGCCCACGAAGTTCGTTTCGACGATGCCGATGAACGACAACTCGTGCCGGATCGCGGCCGAAGCGGGGCGCATTTGCAGCATGCCGGCCACTTCGATGTTGCCCGAGCTGCTCAGCACCCGCGTGGCATTGGGATCGAAAGTGAGCTGGCCGCCGGCCTGGATGGTCATTCCAGCTACCGTCGGGTTAGCGTTGAGCGTGACGTTCGCGCCCGACGGGATGACAACGGTATCGACGGCAGTCGGCGGAGCATTCCCATCCCAGGTGGCCGCGTCGCTCCACAGGCCGGACTCGAGCGCGGTAACTACGGCCAGAAGGCTCCGCGACTCCAGCGGTTCGACGAGCGGGCGAACGGCTCGGGCCCTAGCGCGGCGCGGCTTCGCCCTTGAGTAGAACCGGTTCCAGATCCAGCGCATGGCGGCGTTCCTGGGAGCGATACAGGGCTGGCCCAAGTTCGAGCCGGGATGAGAAAGGCCCCGACCAGATGATCGCGGATTCTAGTTTGCCGCGCCGCGCCAATTCAAGCTGTCGCCTCGCCGCGCCTGGCGGGCGAGGCGTGCACTGGTGCGAATAACTCCGACGCAAGCTGCGTCGGCTACGCGGTCTAGCCCGCCAGCCGGGCGGCGCGCTGCTCGGCCGCGGCGGCTGCCGAATAGCGCAGCTGCATCAGGTAGGCGTCCTCCGGCGTGTCGTCGTAAAAGCCCCGCAGGACCGAAATCGCCCGGAAGCCCAGCGCCCGGAAGAACAGCTGGGCCGGCAGGTTCGTCTCGCGAATCTCCAGCATGATCCGGCTGCGGCGCTGCGGCGAGAGTTTGCCGCTGAGCTTTTTCACCATCTGGCTGCCGATGCCGCGGCGGCGATGGTGCTCGTGGACGGCGAAGTTCAGGATGTGCAGGCGGCTCTTGTGCAATTCGTAGATCATGAAGCCGACCACGCGCTCGTTGTGCTCGGCGACCATGCCGATGCAATTTCGCTGGCGGAGGCAGCGGATGAAGTCCTCCTCCGACCAGGGAAACTCAAAACACTGCCCCTCGATCGCCAGCACTTCCGCCATGTCCCGGCGGATCATCCAGCGAATGTGCACCGGCATCGGCGCGTTCTTGGCGGGGATGGCGACTTGCGTGGTGGTCATGGCGTTCTCCTCCCTGAGGGCCAGCGGCTACCGTCGGCGGCAGCGGGGCGAAGAATAATCCAGGTCGCAGGTGCAGCCAAGACGAATCGGCATGGGCCACTGCTAGCGGGCGACTGGCTCGCATTCTTGCAATTGACGCCGCCGCGAGTCGCATCGATAATCCGCCGCCTGTTTTTCCAGGCGGAAGCGGGATCATGCGCGTGGCTCTGCGCCAACTTGCCGTTCGGTGTGGGCTGGCTCTGCTATGCGGGGCAGCCGCGGGCCTGGTGCGCGCGGCCGTGCCGGAGAATCCGCTGCGTCCGGCGCCGGCCCGCAGCGACAGTCCCGCTATTCAGCCGGAGCCGCTGGCTCATTCCCTCGTCTCGGCCGAAGCCCAAGTCAGCGAGCCGGCGTCGGTCGTGCCCGAGATGCTGCCTGCGCCGGCCGGCGATTACGACGCTGCCGCGCCGCTGCACTATCCGATCGACGAAGCGGACGTCTTTTCCGGCCTGGTGCCGGCGTGGCTGGCCGAGCCCTGGTTCGCGCACAGCGATCCGAACGATCCGCACCGGCACATCGGCCTGGGGCAGCCGCTGATCGGCACCAGCTGGCGGAACCGACCCTGGTACGTGGGCACCTTCATCGGCGGCGTCCTGCTGGGCGAGCTGCAGTCCGACGTTCATCAAAACGACACGTCGTTTCTCGGCTTGCGGCTGGGCATCGACTTCGACCACTACTGGGGCTTCGAGGGCCGCTGGGCCTTCGCCCGGCCGCAGCTGTTCGACGGGGCGGACGTCCCGCTCGACGGACCCAGCCGCGATTACTTCACGGATTTTTCGCTGGCCTGGTATCCGCTGGGCGACGCCCGCTGGCGGCCGTACGTCGTCGCTGGCGTCGGCTTTCAGACGTTCCGCTTCCACAACGACTTGGACCAGCGGATCAGCGAGACGATCTTTTCCGTGCCGATCGGCTTCGGCGTAAAGTACTTCTATGGGCCGTGGTGCAGCCTGCGGTTCGACTTCGTGGACAACATCGCCTTCGGCAACGAGCGGGTGAGCGCCGCGAACAACATCGGCCTGATGGCCGGCGTCGAGTACCGCTTCGGCGGCCGGCGGCAGAGCTATTTTCCGTGGCACAACAACACCAGTTATTGGTAGCCGCGGAGCCAACTCAAGCTACTGAGCACATACGGCGACGCGATCGCGCTGAGCGCGATCAGCACCAGCACCGCGACGCTCACGCTGCGCAGGAAGCGGTCGGGCAAGATGCGGCCGAGATAGAGGCCGAGATACAGCCCGACGAGGACCGCCGGCAGGACGCCCAGGCCCAGCAGCATTGGCCAGAGAATCTCGTTGCCGAACGTCAGCCAGAGCAGCAGCCCTTGCGGGATCAATCCGGTGACGAAAATGAAGTACATGAAGGCCCGCAGGCGGTTCATGGGCCAGTCGTGAGCCAGGGCCCAGAGCATCATCGGTGGCCCGCCCATCCCGCACAGGCCGAGCAAAAAGCCGCCCAAGCCGAACGCCAGCCACTCCCAAGCGGCATGCAGCTGCGGCTGCGGCGGCACCTGCACCAGCTGCTGCACCGCGACGATTCCGAGGATGATGGCACCGACAATCTGGCCGGCCAGGGCATTGTTTTCCTTCCCGACGGCGTAGAGCGCGGCGGCGCCCACCGGCAACATGGCAAAGCGAATCAGCATCGGCCGCAGGGCCCGGGCGAAGTCGATGTCGCGCCGCAGTTGCCAGGCGGCGATACAATTCTGGAACGCCGATGTCACCAGGCTGATCGCTACTGCATCGGGCAGCGACATGCCTGTGAGCATCAGCAGCGGGGTGCCGAACAGTCCCGAGGCAAAGCCTACCGCTCCCTGCACGACGCTGCTGGCCAGGATGATCAGGCTGACGAGCAGGTAGTGCTGGAGCATTGCCTGGCAGTGAGTGGTGAGTGGTCGGTGGTGAGTGGTGAAAGACCACGACCCACCACTCACCACTCGCGCCTCTACCTTAGCGGCCGATGAGCAAATCACCAATCGGATTGATCGGCGTCGGTTTGCTCGGCGCTGCGCTGGCCGAGCGGATGATCCGCGGCGGCTGGGAAATCCTTGGCTTTGACGTCCGGCCAGGCCAGCTCGATGCGCTGGCGGCGACAGGCGGCAAGCCGGCCGGCAGCGCAGTCGAGGTCGGAGCGGCCTGCGACATCGTGGCGCTTTGCTTGCCCGACTCGCATGTCGTAGCGGCCGTCGCGGCCCAGATCGATGAAACGCTC
>DASRJB010000934.1:0-2390 GCA_035649715.1 Pirellulaceae bacterium | reverse complement strand
GAGTTGTTGGATCGTGATCGAGGCGACGAGGTTGCCCAGGGCGGCGGCTTCGCGCGGCGATGCGCCGGCCAGGAGAGCACAGACGATGCCGCTGGTGGCAGCGTCGCCGGCGCCGACGATGTCGATCGGTCCAGCAACTGGGAAGCCGGGGACGAGCACAATGTCCTGGCCGGGCTCGGCGACGACGATGCCGCGATCGCCGGCCGTGCAAAAGGCGAGTCGGCCCGTGCGACGGGTAATCGCGGCGAGCGATTCATTCACTGCAGCGTCGTCCGCGCCCGCAGCGCCACGGAGCGCATTCCCGACAGTGCCGATCTCCGAGCGGTTGCCCTTCAGCACGCCCGCCGTGAACTTTGCCAGAAACCGCCGGCTATCGACGAAGATCAGCTTCTGCGGCGATTCGTCGGCGAGGCGGGCGAGCGTGTCGCGGACGGCCGAGTTCACCACGCCGCAGTCTTCATCGACGAGCTGGTCGAGGACGACCAGGCCGTCGGAGCTGCGAAAGACGACCTCCACGCGGCGGCAAATCTCGGCCATCGCCGCGGCCGAAAGGGGCCAGCGGGTCCGCACGTCGAGCCGGTTCAGCTCCTGCCATGCGCCGTCGACGAAACGTAGCGGCTTCGTATAGGTCGGCGTCAGCCGCTCGCTCTGGCAGAGCACGTGCGCCGCATCGACCGGCAGCTTCCGCAGTTCCTTGAGCAGGTCGTAGCCGTGGCCGTCGTCGCCGATCGCCGTCACCGGCACGAGCAAACCGACGCCCAGCGCCGCCAGGTTATTGAGCACGGTGCCCAGCGCACCCGGCGAATTCCGCACCCGCTCGACCTGATACGCCTCCAGGCCCGTCTCAATCGACAATTCGCGGCTGCCGGGCGCCAGCTCCAGGTATCGGTCGAGGAACAGGTCCCCCACGAGGCCGATCGTCATTCGCGGCAGCGTGCGGAGAATCGAATCGAGTCGGTCGGCGGTGAGCACGGGCTGGTGTTGGTTAATTCGATTTGGGATTGAGGATTGGGGATTTGGGATTTGTTCCCCCAATCCCAAATCCCAAATCCCAAATTCCCAATCCCAAATTGCTAGGACCTCAAGTCGGCTTCGCTCCCGGCGTCCCGGCCTCGACGACGAACGAGGCCCGCGTGAGCACGTTCCCGCCGGGCTTCGTCACATCCTCGACAACGACGTAATCGCTCTGCCAGCTTTCCGGCGTGATCGTGCAGCGGACGTAGCCCCGCTCGCGATTGTGAAATCTCACTCCAGCGTTGTCGGCCTGCAACTGGGCCAGCCCGGAGTATTCCTTGGAGCCGTTGCCGCCGCTGGAGATGCTGGTGCCGACGAATTCGGTGGCTACCACGGGCGAATCGACCCGGCGGTCATCGACCCGCAGGTCGTTGACCCAGTTGGAATGGATGTCGCCCGTCAGCACGATGGGGTTGGGCACCTTGCGGTCGGCCATGAATTGCAGCAGGGCCATCCGCTCGTGGGCCGCACCGGGCCACTGGTCCATCGAATAGCCCGAGCGGTCGCGAGTCTTGATTTCGACCAGGGCCATCATCACCTGCTGCGCCAGCACGTTCCACGTGCCGCCAGAGGCGAGCAGGCTCGCTTCGAGCCAGCGGCGCTGCTGCTGGCCCAGGAGCGAGTTCGCCGGCTGCAGCGCCTCGTCGTTGAGCGGCCGCAACCCGTCGCCGTTGGGCTGGTCGCTGCGGTACTGCCGCGTATCGAGCACAAGAAACTCCGCCAGCCGTCCAAACGAGGCCTTGCGGTACAGCAGCATGTTCGGCCCTTGCGGCAGCGAACGCGGGCGGAGCGGCATCATCTCGTAGTACGCCTGGTAAGCCGCGGCCCGCTGTTCCAGAAACGCCAGCGGATCGCCCGGCGTCCCGCTGCGCTGCGCCTCCTGAATTCCGGCGGCATAGTTGTTGTCGAACTCGTGGTCGTCCCAGGTGACAAGCCACGGGCACAGCGCGTGCATGCCGCGGAGCAGCGGATCGGAGCGGTACTGCATGTGCCGCTGGCGATAGTCGGCCAGCGTCTTGATCTTCGTGCTCCGCGGGCCGTTGTGCTTGCGGACCGCGCCGTCGCGGCCCGGCGTCTCGTAGATGTAGTCCCCCAGATGGAACACCAGGTCCAGGTCGTCCTTCGCCATCTGCTCGTAGGCGGTGAACAGACCCTGCTCAAAATTCTGGCAGGAAGCAAACGCCATCTTCAGGCGCTGCGGCATGACGTCGGCCGCCGGCAGCGTCCGCGTCCGCCCGATCGGGCTGGTCGCGTCGCCGGCGCGAAAGCGATACCAGTACCAGCGGTCCGGCGCAAGGCCGCGGGCCTCCACATGGACCGAGTGCCCCAGCTGCGGCGTCGCCACCGCCGTGCCGCGGGCGATCACCTTTTTCATC
>DASRJB010000933.1:0-9267 GCA_035649715.1 Pirellulaceae bacterium | reverse complement strand
AGAAAACCTCTCCGGGGAGTCCTGCCGTGATGCGCTCGCTTGTTCGCACGATTCTTCTAGTTGCTGCGGGTGCGATGCTGGTTGGTTCCTCGTCCGCGGCCGGGCCGCGGGTGCTGGGGGAGGGGAAGCAGCCGAATGATGTGCGCTTGCAGCCGCCGAAGGATTTGGACGACTACTTTCCGCTGGTCGTGCCGAAATCGAAGGAAGAGTGGGAAGCGCGGGCCGCGCGGGTGCGGCGGCAGATCATGCTCTCGCAAGGCATCTGGCCGCTGCCGGAGCGGACGCCGCTCAACGCAGTCGTACATGGCAAGATCGACCGCGGCGACTACACGGTCGAGAAGGTCTATTTCGAGAGCGTGCCGGGATTTCTGATCACGGGCAACCTCTACCGGCCGAAGAATGCCAGCGGCAAGTCGCCGATCGTGCTCTTCCCGCACGGCCACTGGAACGACGGGCGATTCATCGACATTGGCCGGCAGGCGGTCCGCAAGGAAATCGTGATCGGCTCGGAGCGGTTCGAGGAAGGCGGCCGCAGTCTGCTCCAGTCGCTGCCGGTGCAATGCGCCCGGATGGGCTGCGTCTGCTTCCATTTCGACATGATCGGCTACGCCGACAGCCAGCAGCTCTCGTTCCAGCTCGGCCATCGTTTCGGCACGCAGCGGCCGGAGATGAACTCGGCCGACAACTGGGGCCTCTATAGCCCGCAGGCCGAAGCCCACCTCCAGTCGATCATGGGCCTGCAGACCTGGGGCTCGGTGCGGGCCCTCGACTTTCTGCTCTCGCTGCCGGACGTCGACAGCTCGCGCGTCGCCGTGACCGGGGCCAGCGGCGGCGGGACGCAGACGATGCTGCTTTCAGGCATCGACCCGCGCGTCACCGCGTCGTTCCCGGCGGTGATGGTCTCGACGGCGATGCAGGGCGGCTGCACCTGCGAAAACGCCTGCTGCCTGCGCGTCGAGACGGGCAACATCGAGTTCGCCGGCCTGTTCGCACCCAAGCCGCTGGGCATGACCGCCGCCAACGACTGGACGAAGGAGATGGCGACGAAGGGCTTCCCGGAGTTGCAGTCGCTGTACAAGCTCTTTGATGCGGAGAAGAGCGTGCAGCTCGTCAACAACATCCACTTCGGGCACAACTACAACTACGTCAACCGCAGCGCGTTTTACGCGTTCCTCAACAAGCACTTCAAGCTCGGCCTGGAAGAGCCCGTTGTCGAAGAGGACTATCAGCGGCTCTCGCGCGACGAGATGACCGTGTTCGACGTGGCCCATCCGCAGCCGGAGAGCGGGCCGGAGTTCGAGCGGAAGCTTTGCCGCACGCTGCACGAGATGGCCCAGCAGCAGCTGGCGGCGCTGCGGCCGAAGGACTCGGCGTCGCTGGCCCAGTGGCGCGAAGTCGTCGGCGGGGCGGCGGACGTGCTCGTTGGCCGCGGCTTGCCGGCGGCGGCCGACCTGGACGTCCAGAAGACGGAAGAAACCGACCTGGGAGACTACCTGCGGGTGGCGGGCCTGCTGCGCAACAAGTCCCGCGGTGAAGAGCTGCCCGTGGCGGCCTGGCGGCCGAAGAAGTGGGACGGCCGCGCGGCGATCTGGCTCAGCGAGCGCGGCAAGGCCGTGCTGTTTGCGGAGGACGGCTCGCCTGCGCCCGAGGTGAAGAAGCTGCTCGACGCGGGGATCTCGGTCCTCGGCGTCGATCTGCTATTCCAGGGCGAATTCCTGACGAATGGTCCCTCTGAAGTCAAGAACCGGACGGTGCAGAACAATCGCCAGTTCGCCGGCTACACCTACGGCTACAACCACGCGCTGCTCGCCCAGCGAGCGCACGATGTGCTCTCCGCCGTCGCGGCCATGAAGAACCATCCCGACAAGCCGAAGTCGGTCGAGCTAATCGCGCTCGACGGCGCGGCGCCGATCGCGGCGGTCGCGCTGTCGGCGTGCGGCAACGCGGTCGATCGCGCGGTCCTCGACACGCGCGGCTTCCGCTTCGGCAAGCTGACCGACTATCAGGGCGCCGGCTTCCTGCCCGGCGGCGCGAAGTACGGCGACCTGCCCGGCTTCCTCTCGCTCGCGGCGCCCACCAGGATCTGGCTCGCCGGCGAGACGGCCGAATCGGCTGAGCTCGCCCGCGCGGCGTACAAAGCCGCGGGTTCCGCCGATGCCATTGCGTTGCATAGCGGCACGCCCGACGAGGCTGCCGCGGCGGCAATTGCCTGGCTCACGAAATAGTCGCCGGCCTGATCTCGGCCGACCAGGCTGCATGTCGGCGTAAGGTCAGTTGTCATCGCTGGCAACGGACCTCTGACTACCGCCCGGCGACTTTCGTCCGCCGCAATTCGATCGGCCCCTGGCAGCATTCGCAGTCCTTCAGCTCGTACATCACGATCGAGCAGACGTCGCACCAGTAGTCGATCTCGAAGCGGCTGCCGTCCGCGGCGATCTCGAAGACGCGGATGATCTGGACGGCGGGCGTGACCTGGTAGCGGCGGACGAGCAGCTCGACTTCCATTTTCCGCAGCCGCTCGTCGTTGCGGAATGCGCGGCCGCGAGTGTCTTCCACCAGCGGGATGAGCTCACCGGCCTTGGTCTCGATGGCCAGCGTGCGCTCGCGGGCTTCCAGCACCGTCGTCACGCCGGCCCGCCGCTGGAGGGCTTCGCCCAGGAAGACCACCTTGCCGCGGAGCGTTTCGAGCTTGAACTCCGCGGCAGGCTCGGCGACGAGAGCCACGCTCGGCCAGAGCGAGAACGCCAGCAGGGCCATCACGTAGCGGCCGATTCTGCACTCTGAATTCTGCATTCTGAATTCCTACTCCGCCGCGACGCCCGCCACGACCAGCTCCACGGGCAGGTCCTTCACCGCCGGGCCCTGCCTCGTCTTGCCGACGAAGCGGACCATCGTCCACATCTTCTCCTCGTCGGCGTGAATCGCCGGCGCGTCACCGGCCGCAGGCTTGAGCAGCGGGCGGATGGCCGGGTGGGCGGTGCCGGTCGTTTCCTTGCCTAGCGCGATCAGCGCTTTGTAGTCCAGCACGCCCGCCGAACGGTCTTTGGCCGCCGGCAACAGCGCGCAGAAGTCGCGCGTCGGGAAGGTGCCCGCGTGCGCGCCGTCCACCGGCTGCTGGGCATACCGCAGCACATAGACTCCCGCCGCGATCTCCTGGTCGCGGAAGTCGGCGCTCTTTCGCGGAAAGCGGATCGCCCCAAAAACCTGGCCCGGCGTGAGCGGGTACTGGACCTCCCCCGTCGTCTTGGCGCCCTCCGCGATCGGCCACTCCTTGCAGGGCCAGATGTCGCACACAGCCCGCTCGCCTTGCAGGATGGTGTAGCCGCCCGGCGCAAGCAGCGCCGCGATTTCCGGCGCTAGTGCGCCCGCCGGCGGCCCGGATTCCAGCTTGGCAACCTTGTATTCCTGCCCCGCCGCCAGGGAAGCGCAGAGGACAACGGTAATCAACGACCAGGCGCAAAAACGCAGCATGAGAAGGTCTCGGCAGCAGGAGGGAACCAACCGGTAGGCAACTTCAGTATAGGCCGTGGCCATCCTGCGGACAAACGGCCCCTAGAACACCAACCGGCACTGCGCCAGTCGCTCGGCGGCGGTGGCCATCAGGGCGTCTTCCGCGGCTTCATCGGCCGCTTCGTAGGTGACGCTGAACCGCAAGAACGGTCCGGCGTCGTCCCAGGGAACCGTCACGATCGACTGCTGCGTGATCAGGTACTGGCTCGCCGCCTCGGCATTCTCGAACTGCGTTCCGCCGCCCAGCCCCTTGGGCGCGGGGACATAGAGGAAGTACGTGCCGCCAGGCATCTGGGCTGCGAAGCCGGCCTGGCTGAGCGTGCTGACCAGCTTCTTCAGCCGCCGCTCGTACTTGGAGCGCGTGCGACGGGGGATTTCGTCGTCGTCCAGGGCGGCGGCGGCCGCGTTCTGAATCGCGCCGAACTGTCCGCTGTCGCTGTTGTCCTTCACGTCGGCGAACGCCCGCACGATCCGCTCCTGGCCGCAAACCCAGCCGATCCGCCAGCCGATCATGTCGTAGCCCTTGCTCAGCGAATAGAGCTCGACGCCGACGTCGATCGCACCAGGCACGCTGAGAAAGCTCTGCGGCGGCTGATCGTAGCTGAGCAGCGCGTGGGCGGCGTCCTGGACGACGACGAACTCGTGCTGCTTTGCCAGCGAGATTACCTGGGCGTAGAACTCGCGCGGCGCCGTTTTGCCGGTGGGGCTGTTGGGATAATTGAGCACCAGCAGCTTCGTCCGCTCCCACACATCGGCCGGCACCACCGCGAAGTCCGGGAAGAAATGGTTCTGGGCCAAGAGCGGCAGCCGGAACACGCTGCCGCCGTAGTACCGCGTGTGCGTGCCGGCGACCGGATAGCCGGGCACGGTCATCAGCGTGATGTCGCCCGGATTGATGAAGCAGGCCGGCAGCATCGCCAGGGCCGGCTTACTCCCGATCGAATGGTTGATCTGCGTGGCCGGATCGAGCTTCACACCCATCGTCCGCTGCATGAAGGCGGCGACGGCCTGCTTGAAGCGCTCGTTGCCGTTGTCCATGTAGCCGCGGTTTTCCGGCCGGTTGATCTCCTCGGCCATGCGGCGGCGGACCGACTCGGGGGCCATGGCGTCGTTCTCGCCGATGCCGAAATCGACCAGCGGGCGGTGGGGAAACTCGGCCAGGGCCTTCCGCTTGGCCCGCTTGATCTTCTCGAACTTGTAGATCTCGGTCCCCTTGCCGTAATTGACGCCGCCGATTCGCTCGGCAAACAGGGGCTGGAAATAGGGGTCGGACATGGGGATGAGCCAGGAGCCAGGGGCCGGGACCAGAGTACAAGTTACTAGGGCACTGGCGGAGCGACAACGGCCGACTACTGAGGCAGGCGGCCGGTTTCGACGGGCGGCGGCGGGCTGGAGAGAGACTCCAGGAAGGCGACGAGGTCCTGCTGCTCGGCGGCAGTCAGATCGAGCGGCGTCAGTTCATTGCCCGCGGCGGAGTGCGCGCCGACGCCAGCAAACCAGGCCACGGCTTCGGCGAGCGAGAGCCAGCGGGCATCGTGGCCGTAGGGAAACGTCTGCGCGACGTTGCGGAGCGTCGGCGTCTTGAACGCGCCGCGGTCCGCTTCGCGGTGCGTGACGGCATATCGCCCCTCGTCGCTCTTCGCGGCAGCGCCCGTGCCGACGTTGTGGAAATGTTCGTCGCTGAAATTCGGCCCGGCGTGACAGCGGGAGCAGCCGCCGCGCTCGCCGAAGAACAGCGCCGCCCCGCGGCGGGCCGCCGGTCCGGCCTGGCCCAAGTCCCACGCCGCCGGCAGGCTCACCGCCGCTCGCTGGAAACAGGCCAGCGCCTGGCAGACTTCGTGCAGCTCCAGGCGGCCGAAAATCCGCTCGAATTGCCGGCGGTAGCCCTCGATCGCCGCCAGCCGGCCGGTCAGCTCCGCCGCCGGCAGGTCCAGCTCGTGGAGGTTTTCCAGCGGCCCGGCTGCCTGCTCCTCGAGGCTGGCGGCGCGGCCGTCCCAGAAGTGCGCTGGCGCAAGCAGACGGTTCACGGCCGGCAGCGGATCGCGGAGCGGCCCGTCCTTGGCCAGGTACGTGGCGAAATGCCGCCGCGGATGGTGGCAGTCGGCGCAACAGAGTCTCCCACCGCGCGACAAGCGGCGGTCGAAGAAGAGCTGGCGGCCCAGTTCGACGCGAGCTCGCGTGAGCGAATTGTCAGGAGGGAATTCGATCGCGGTTGCCGCGGCGTCACTCGGCCGCAAGTGCCGCGGCAACGTCACCTCCAGCGGCCGATGATTTCCCTCGTCGGCCAGCCACGCGGCGAGTTGTTCGCTCGTCAGTTCGCCGCTACCGGGAATGCCCGCCAGCAGGCTCGGCGAGGAAAGCACGAGCAGCCCCGCCTCAAACTCATCCGCGGCTGCCGCAGCCGTCTCGAGCGGTGGGCCCTTCGGCAAGACAGCCGTTTGGCCGCAGCCGCCGAGCGTCAAGACGAGCAGCGCCGCGAGCAGCCGGCGGCTGAAAGGGTCGGGAGGGTCGGGAGTCTTTGTCGTCAGGCGATTATCCATTTGGAAAGCCGTTGACGACAAAGACTCTCGACCCCCTCGCGTTGAACCTCATGGATCGAGCACCAGCTCGAAGTGCGACTGGCCGCCGGGGCCGACCTTGGCGGAGAGCGGCGTGGTCGCGGCCTGGGTGTACTTCTTGTTGATCAGCGATTGGCGGCCGGCGTACGTCTTGTAGACGGTCAGCACGACTTTGTAGTCGCCCGCCAGTGCGCCGTCGTTGGGATCGATGGTCGTCAGGCGGAAGCTCCCGTCCGGAGCGATCTTGCCGGAGGCAGCCTTCGATTCCGCATTAGCGGCCATGTCGGCCGGCTCGAAGCGGACGACGGCCACTTCGCCCTGCGGCACCTGGCCGCTGGCGAACTTGACCGTGCCGGTCACCGGGTACATGTTGTCGCCGCCGCCGCAGCCCGCGGCTGCGAGGGCCGCGCAGACCAGACTGCAGCCGAAAGCGAACCGTGGCATGCCATCTTCCTACTGAATGACGCCAGCGGGCACGCTTACGCCGCCGTCGCTGTTGATGAAATGGTCCCAGGCGGCCATTGTCGAGCCGAAGGGGCCGCTGGTCTGCACGCTGTTGGAAATGAACTGCACGCTGCCGTCGCACAGCACGACGCAGACGCCCGTCGGGTGCAGGCTCCGCGGAGCAGCCTGCCAGCTCGGGCAGGGCTCCCAGCAGGACATTTTCTCCTTGAGCAATCGGGCCGCGCCAATCGTCGCGACCAGGGTGCTGCACCCTTCGATGTCGTCGGCGTCGGCGTTGGGGGCGTTGGGGCCGTTGGCGTCGCCCGTGAAGCCGTGCCAGATGAGGGCGCTGGAGCCCGCGGTGCCCAGGGCCCAGGTGCCGCGGCGGTCGTCGGCCGAGAGTCCGGCGCGGATTTCGCCGACCATCAGCGTCTGGCTGAGCCCGTCGGTGACCTCCGCGAAGCGGACCGACAAGTTCCAGCCCATCACGCCGCGCAGGTTCGGGTCGGCCCAGGTCGCCCGGTTGTCGAGGCGGCCGTTGGGGCCGTTGGCCGCATAGTTGCCGCGGGCCCAGTTGTCCCCTTCGCCGGTGCTGTTGCCGCGAAACGCCGTCCGGTTGTTCGGATCGCTGGGGCAAAGCAGGGCAGCTACCCGCGTGCCGCGGGCCGTGCGGTTGGCGGCTGACGAAATCGGCTGCCGCAGGTTGAAGGCCTCGTACAGGTTTTGCTGCTCGTAATACGGCAGCATCGAGATGACCCAATTCGCGCCCATCAGATCGCTGCTCTCGGCCAGCTCGCCCTGCGGAAAAGTCATGGCCGGCGGCAGGATCCGGTAGGTGTCGTGATAGTTGTGCAGGCCAATGCCGATTTGCTTGAGATGGTTCAGGCACTGCGTCCGCCGGGCAGCCTCGCGGGCCGCCTGCACCGCCGGCAACAGCAGCGCCACCAGGACGCCGATAATGGCGATGACCACCAGCAATTCCACGAGCGTAAAGCCGCTCCGCCTCCGCGTGCGCACCATGACCTGATCTTCCCCGTAGTGAAGGATGAATCCACGAAGCCCGTTGCTGCGCCCCAAGGATCGCGGCTGCGGCAACCAGATCCGCAGCTTCCCGGCCCGCCGGATGGCGAGTGAAGAGCGGTCGCAGTGCGTCACGGGCCACATCGTAGCAACGGCAGTTGGCGGGTAGCAAATCATTTCCGGCGATTTTTAATTATTTGCCGGGGATCCCGATCTGGCCCGCTCCCCATGTTCTCGGGACGGCACAGGCTCCCTTGGGCGTGTCAGCGCTGTGCGCGGCGGGCGCGGCAGTTGCAAGCTTTCTGCCCGTGGTTCAAGTCCGCGTGCCGCGGGGACAAGCGATGCTGAGCGCGCTCTACACAGTGCTGGTGCTGCTGGCGATCGGGGTCGTGCTCTGGGCGATCGGCCGCCTGCTCGTCAACCACTGGGTCGGCCTCCGCGGGCGCGTGCGCGTGCCCATGGGAGACGTGGTGCGGATGTCCGGCTGGGGGACCGCCGACGTCAACGGCATCGGCTTCATGGAGAGTGTCCGCGTCGTCGAGTGCGAGCGCGGCTGGTTGGTGCAGTTGCACTGGATCCTCGGCGGCGGCAAGCTCTGGCTGCCCCGCGGCCAGACGCACGTCACGCCTCCCGACGAAAACGACCGCTCGCTGGCCGACAGTGCCCTTCTTGAGTCCGGGCCGCAGCGGGTCCGTCTGGAAGGAGACCTCGCCGAGTTCATCGCCGCGCCGCCCCCGCGCACTCAAGAGAAGAGAGTTCGGAACTTCATCCGCGGAATGGAATAAGTGTTCCGCATCGAATCGCCCCAGTGCGATGCTGCGCCACGCTAAGAGGGCAGCGCGGTTGATCCCGTAGAGCGGCTCCCTGAAGCAATCCCGCTGGGCCGAAATCAGCAAAGGTACGCGCTGCGAGCACGCACACCGGAGCGTTATGCTCTCAGGCTCTGTCCGGAACTCTGAACCCTGAACCCCGAACCCTCCATGCCCCACGTCCTGATCATCGGCGGCGGCTTTGCCGGCCTGAATGCCGCCAAGGGGCTCGGCGGCATGGAAGGCATCGAGGTGACGCTCGTCGATCGGACAAACCATCACCTGTTTCAGCCGCTCCTCTACCAAGTGGCGATGGCGGGGCTCAGCCCGGCGGAAATCGCCGCGCCGATCCGCAGCCTGCTGGCCGGCTATCGCAACATCCGCGTGCTCCAGGGCGAGGTCCGCACGCTGGACCTGGGCGGCAAGAAGGCCACCGTCGATTTCGGCGAGCTGACGTTCGACTACCTGATCCTGGCTTGCGGCGCGCGGCACAGCTATTTCGGCCACGACGAATGGGAGGAGTTTGCTCCGGGCCTGAAGACCCTGGAGCAGGCCACCGAGATTCGCCGCCGCGTGCTGTCGGCCTATGAAGAGGCCGAACGCAACCCGCTGCCCGAGCAGCGCAAGCGGCTGCTCACGTTCGTGATCGTCGGCGGCGGCCCGACGGGCGTCGAGCTGGCCGGCGCGATCGGCGAGATGAGCCGTTTCACGCTGGCTAAGGACTTTCGCAATATCGATGCGACGCTGGCCCGCGTCATCCTGCTGGAAGCCGGCCCGCGCATTCTCCCGATGTTCAGCGAGCAACAGGCCGCGCGAGCCACCCGCGACCTGGAGCACTTGGGCGTGCAAGTCTGGGCCAATAGCGCCGTCACGAAGATCGATGCCGAAGGCGTTGAAATCGGCAGCGAACGGATTCGCTCGGCCAC
>DASRJB010000932.1:0-2921 GCA_035649715.1 Pirellulaceae bacterium | reverse complement strand
GGGCCGGGCCGTCCGGGCCGGAATAGATCAGCTTGCGGCTCTTGCAATCGTAGGCGAAGAACTGCACCCCTTCGCCGTCGGCCCCTTCCCCGGCCGCTGTCCCGCCGTAAAAGATCAGCCGATCGGGGTCGAGCGTGCCGTTGGGGATGCAGTGCTTGGGCACCGGGGCGTGGGCCACAATCTCTTGAGCGCCGGTTCCCGGATGGCAGCGCACGATCCAGTCGCCCGTGTAGTGGTACTGATCGTTGGTTACCCGCGGCGAACCGCGGTGCGTCGAGCAGTAGAGCCAGCCGTCGCTCCCCAGATCGACGCGGCTATGAAACTTCGCAGGCGAATAGTGCCCCTCGGGCTGCTTGAGGAGCGACTTCAGGTCGAGCAATTTCCGCAGCGATTTGCCGGCGGCGTCGTATTCGAACACGATCGCGTTGCCGGCCGGCGCGAGGTGGTCGCCGATTGCCGTGTAGTACTTGCCAAGGGTCGCCGTGGCGTCGCCCCAGTTTGACCAGGGCTTGCCTTCATAGTCCTGCCCGGGGAAGTAGGCGAAATCGACCCTGGGCGGCGTCTTGGCGATCGCCACGCCCTCTTTCAGGGTATCCGGCGGCTGCAAAAACTCTTCCGCCGTCTCGGTGATGCTCAGTACACCGCCAGGCAGCTTGGGCGGAAACGTGATCTCCGGCGCAGCGGGCGCCTTGGCTTTTTTGGCCCCTTTCGCCTTTGCCTTTTCCTGGCCGAAGCCGATGGCCGAGGGGGCGCCGGCCGCGGCGGCCGTAGCTGCGAGAATTCCAAGTGCCCTGCGGCGAGAGACACGTTGCATCACAGACTCTCCAAGGTGGGAACGAAAACGGGTGGGACTTGCTATCTTCGCCGCCGCAGTGGAAAACGTCAAATTCGCCCGTTCATTTCATTCCGTCCAGCCGCTGCCGCCTAGAGGCGCGCGATTGGCTGACAGAAGATAATCGGAACGCCGCACCTGACGCGGCACCATCTATCTATTCTTCAGGAAACCAATTTATGGGCCGCTGCCTCGCTATTGCACTGCTTCTGGCTCTGCCCAACATCGCCCAGCTCCAGGCAGCGGAGCCGAAACTCGATGAGCACCTCGCGCCGCTGGCGCCGCTGGTGGGGAAGACCTGGCGGGGCGAGTTCAAAAACTCGACCAAAGAGAAGCCGATGTTCGACGTGTCGCGGTGGGAGGTGACCCTGAAAGGGAAAGCCGTCCGCTGCCGCCATTCGGTGAACGATGGCGTCTATGGCGGCGAGAGCCTGATCATGTGGGACCCGGAGAAAAAAACGCTCGTCTCGTTTTATTTCACCACCGCGGGCTTCTTCACCGAGAGCACGTTCGAAGTCAAGGACGGCAAATTCTACTCGCACGAAAAGGTCCGCGGCCAGAATCCCGGTGTCGCCGAGGTCAAGGCGGTCACCGAGATCGTCGACGGCAAGATGCACGTCAAGTCGCAGTTTCTAAAGGAGGGCACGTGGGTGGATGCCCACGAGATCACCTACGTCGAGGCGCCCGACGCGAAGGTCGTGCTCGATTAGTCGCGCGGCGACCGCGACCGTTGCAGAGTCGCGCGGCAGCCGCCACAATTGACGCTGCATTTCGCACGGGCTTCACCTTCTGAAAGGCAACGCAAATGGCGCGTCCGGTCACGCTTTTTACCGGTCAATGGGCCGATCTGCCGCTGGAGCAGATGGCTCGCAAAACAAAGCAGTTCGGCTACGACGGCATCGAGCTGGCCTGCTGGGGCGACCACTTCGAGGTCGATAAGGCCCTGGCCGACGACGGCTACTGCCGCCGCAAGCGGGACCTTTTGAACAGCCTCGATCTGCAATGCCATGCCATCAGCGCCCACCTGGTCGGCCAGGCGGTCTGCGACATCATCGACGAGCGGCACAAGAGCATCCTGCCGCCGGCGGTCTGGGGCGACGGCAAGCCGGCGGGCGTTAATCAGCGGGCCGCCGAGGAGCTGAAGAACACCGCCCGGGCCGCCAAGCGGTTTGGCGTCGGCGTCGTCAACGGCTTCACGGGCAGCTCGATCTGGCATTTGCTTTACAGCTTCCCGCCGGTGCCGCCCAAGATGATCGACGACGGCTTCAAGCTGTTCGCCCAGCGGTTCAATCCGATCCTCGACGTCTTCGCCGAATGCGGCGTGAAGTTCGCTCTGGAAGTGCACCCGACTGAGATCGCTTTCGACATCTACACCGCCGAGCGGGCCTTGGACGCCATCGGCCGGCGGCCGGAGTTCGGCTTCAACTTCGATCCCAGCCACCTGCATTGGCAGGGCATCGATTCCGTCGAGTTCCTGCGGGCCTTCCCCGACCGCATCTATCACATGCACGTGAAGGACGCGATCGTCACGCTCAACGGCAAGACGGGCATCCTCGCCAGCCACCTCAACTTCGGCGATCACCGCCGCGGCTGGGACTTCCGCAGCCCGGGCCGCGGCACGGTCAACTTCGAGGAGATCGTCCGCGAGCTCAACCGCATCGGCTACAACGGCCCGCTCTCGGTCGAATGGGAAGACAGCGGCATGGACCGCGAATTCGGCGCGAAGGAAGCCGCCGGCTTCGTCAAGCAAAAGGACTTCGCCGCCAGCGGCCGGGCCTTCGACGCTGCGTTTGAGAAGTCTTAACATGCACCGACTTCCCATCGGGCCGCTGTACTACGAGTTCTCCCGCCACAACGAGCCGCGGCTGCGGATCAGGCCGGGGGAGAGCGTGGTCGTGGAGAGCGAGGATGCGTTCAGCGGGCAGGTGCGGACCAACGCGGACCGGCGCGACCGCACGCAGAAGCCCTACGGCAATCCGCAGACGGGGCCGATCTATGTCGAGGGGGCAGAGCCGGGCGACGCGCTGGCGGTGAAGATTCACTCGATCGAGCCGCTGATCGGCCAGTGCGCAACGCGGACGGCCGATCT
>DASRJB010000931.1:0-6885 GCA_035649715.1 Pirellulaceae bacterium | reverse complement strand
AGTTTCTGAATAACCCCACCGCCATCCGCCGCGTGGCCGCCGAGACCAGCGGCGTCGATGACGGCGTGGGCCAGATCATGGCCACGCTCAAGCGGCTGAACCTCGACGAGCGGACGCTGGTGATTTATGCGGCCGATCAGGGATTGATGGGCGGCCAGAATGGCCTCTGGGGCATGGGCGATCACACTCGGCCGGCGGCCTTGTTCGACC
Organism: Pirellulaceae bacterium; assembly: GCA_035649715.1. Classification (GTDB taxonomy): domain Bacteria; phylum Planctomycetota; class Planctomycetia; order Pirellulales; family Pirellulaceae; genus CAYLLN01. Next base: position 6,675 of record DASRJB010000931.1, on the reverse strand, counting down.
AGATGCTGCAGGTCCCGCTCATTTATCGGCAGCCGGGGCGGATTGCAGGCGAGCGAACGAGCGACCTGGTTGTCAGCAACTACGACTTCTTGCCGAGCGTGCTGGCGTACCTCGGGCTGCAGGGCAAGCTGCCTGCCGGGCAGAACTCGCCGGGCCGCGACTATTCCGCAGTGCTCGCGGGCCGCGATGTCCAGTGGCAGAACACAGTCTTTGCCGAGATGGAAAACGCCCGCGCGATCCGCACCCCGCCCTGGAAATACGTCGCCCGCCGTCCGGACGGCCCCTACGAGCTCTACGACCTCGCGACCGATCCGCACGAGCGATTCAACTTGTTCGGCCAGCCCAAGCACACCGCCGTGCAGCAGCAACTGGCGCAGCAGCTCGACGAGTTTTTCGCGCGGTACGCCGATCCCCAATACGACCTGTGGAAGGGCGGGCGATCCAAAGCCGGGCGCCTCGTGCGATAAAGTACGATAGGCCACATGCCAGACTGGACTTGCCAGCACTGCCAGGCCGACGTAGACCACGGGTTCGACGTCTGTTGGCAGTGCGGTGCGACGGCGACTGGCGAACGTGACGCGGATTTTGTGCGCGAGCGGGATGTCGCGACGCTGCCGGCCGACCATGTGCGGACGATCCAGTGCCACGTCTGCGGCTATCGCGGCAAGATCCTCTTCGCCCGCTACCATTTTCGGGCTTGGGCCTATGTGGCCACTCCCTTGCTCGTGCTCTCCGTCTTCGGAATTGTTCCTCTAGTTATTTGGCTCCGCTCCACCCGATGGATGCGCTTCAAGGTCTGTCCGCGCTGCGCCACTGGAAAGGACCTGCGTGATTGGGATGGCGAGCCCACACCGGAAGACGAATCCCTGTGGTCGAAAGCCCAGACCCGCGAGACCACCGACTACAACCGCTCCTGGTTTCGGCTGCTCTGCGTGATTCTCGCGACGCTCCTGCTGCCGTTTGTTATTTCGCAAATCGCGTGGTTGCTAGGGCATTAACAGCCTAAGCAGAGGTCGCCCGACTCGGCCACCTTTGTTGTGGCCGATTTCCTGGCGGGTGGCTCTGGTTCGCGCGAGCGAACCACGGCGAGGCGGGGAAGACGAAGGTCGCGGCTTTGTGCGACTGCTACCACCAGAACTCGGTGCGCAGCCAGCTTAGCGTGCGGCCCAAGGCGATCGTGCCGAGCGGCCGGCGGCCGGTATAGATGCGGGCGTGGCCGGTCATTCCGGAGCGCAGCTCGGTGTCGGCGTTGGGAAGCCGGCCATAGATGATGACTGTGCCGGAGGTCTCCCAGTCGCCGGGAACGGGCGGCGCGGCGGCAGCGCCGCGCACGGCGAGCGGGGCAATCCGCTCGACCTCGATTCGGACCGACTTCAGCGGCAGCGCCCGGGCATGCAGCTCGATGGGCTGGCCGACACGGACGCGCTCCGCCTCCTGCTCGGTCAAGGCCACTTCGACTGCGAGCAGCGACGGCTCTTCGACTTCGCAAATCAGATCGCCCTCGTGGAGGTAGTGGTTGATCTTCTCCTTCAGCCGCGGCGTCGTGACCAGGCCGTCCACGGGGCTCTTCACGAGCAGTCGCACCTGCTGCGCTTCCCAATACCGCAGCTCCTCGCGGAGGCGATCGAGGGCGGCCCGCTGGGCCTCCTTCTCTTCCGGCCGCGCCCCGATCTCCAGCAGCGTCAGCGCGCTTTTGGAGTCGGCGAGATCCTTCTCGCGGCGGGCCAGTTCCGAATCCGCGTCGAGGCCGGCGATCGCCTCGCGCGTGCCCAGCGCCTGGCGATGCCGCTTCTGGAAGTGCGACTGGTCCAGGACCGCCTGGGCCACGTCGTACTTACGCAGGGCCTCTTCGATCTGCTCCTGCGGGATCGCTCCTTTGCGGCGCAGCTCCTTGGCCCGCTCGAAGCCGTCCCTGGCCGCCGTCAGTTCCGCCGTGTGCTGGACGATTTGCCGGTCCAGCCGCGACAGCTCCTCTTGATAGGCCTGCCGGGCCCGGGCCAGGTCCTCCCGCGCCAGGTCGCGCCATTTTTCCATCCGCGCGACGCGGCTTTTCTGCTCGGCCACCTCTTCCGGCCGCGGCCCGATCTCCAGCAGCCGCAGTTTCGCCTCGGCTTCCCGGATTTCGGCTTGCTTCTGAGCGATGCGGCTGGCCAGGTCGGGGACTTCCAGCCGGGCGACGATGGCCCCCGGCGAGACGCGGTCCCCTTCGGTGAAATGGACCTCGCGCAAAAAGCCGGCGACCTCCGCCCGCAGTTCGGCGCGGCTGGCCGAGCGGACCTGAAACGGCCCGGTGACGCGGTCCTCAACGGTGATGACTTGCATGGTGGGCGGCGCGGCCACTAGCAGCAGCAGCCAGCCGAACAATCGCTTGTGGCGCAGCAGAAACATGTTTCGCACCTCCCCGCTGGAAATTCCCCGGAACAGACCGCCGGCGCTCACCCAGCTCAGCCATCCGACGCAGGCCAGGCCCGCCCAGCCCCAGCTCGACCACAGGAATTGAAAGAAGCCCCACAACATCAGCGAAAGGAAAGCCAGCGAGTAGAGCCAGCTCGCCAGCCCGTAGCCGATCAGCATCCGGCCGCGCTCCTGGCGGGCCGGCCGGGCGGCGCCCCACAAGAGCCAGCGCAAGTGGGCGGCTACGTACTCCCACGAGCGCTGCCTCAGGTTGGGAATCTCCAGCCAGTCGCTCAGCAGGTAATAGCCGTCGAGCTTGATCAGCGGATTCAGATTGAAGAAGATTCGTGCCCCGACAATCGAGAGCACGACCCACGCCAGGTAGTTGATCAGGCTGTCGAGGGCCGTCAGCCGCCAGACGAAGACGGCCAGAGCCCAGAGGAACAGCTCGAAATAGCCGCCGGCGAACGTCACCAGCAGCCGTTTTGACTTTTCGCGGAACAGCCAGGCGTCGGAGACATTGCAGTAGAAGCAGGGCAGGAAGTACATCAGCAGAAAGCCGATTTCGTGCACTTCGCCGCCGTAGTGTTTGCAGGTCAGGCCGTGGGCCAGCTCGTGGAGCGTGGTCACCAGGAGCAGCGCGAGCCAGGCGAGCAGGAGCGTCTCCCACCGGAAGGCCCGTGCGAAGTTGGTGACGATCTGCTGGCCATTGGTCGCCACAACGACGAGCGCCAGGACGATGCACGCCGCGGAGACGGCCAGAAAGGCGCGCGTCCAAACCCAGCGGATTTTTGGTTCCAGCCAGGTGCAGAAGCGATCGGGATCGAAGAGGCTCGTTCGCCAGTACAGGATGCTCTGCCGCAAGCGGGCAGGCGCCACTGGGGGTCGCGGAGCAGACGCTGCCGAGACCGCAGGGGCGGTTTCTTGCTCCGGGCTCCCCGCTCCGCGTTCGGTGCTTTGGAGCAGCCCTTTTCCGCGGGCCAGCGCCAGGAATCCTTCCAGGTCTCCTGGCGAGAGCGGCTCGGCAAACCGTTCTTCAAACGCCCGGCAGACTTCGGCCGCCGCGTGCTCTCCGCAGAGTTGCAGGAGCAGGAAATGCTCCTGCTCCCCCAGGTGAAAGTAAGAGCCGGTTCCCGGATCTTTGACCACAAACCGTCCCCGCTCGCCGAGCGGCCGAATGATCAGATCGGTCCGGCGCTGGGGAAGCGGTGCCTGAACCGCGGGCATGGCGGCGGATCCTCGGGCGGCCTTAGCGGCTATTCATTGCAGGCCGCCTTACCGAACCAATTGACCAAAGCGATCCGCGCCTCGGTCGGGCCGGCTAAAATATGCTGGGCGGCATTCAGCGTTCCGTCGTTATTCGGCGGCAGCGCATGGTCGTTCGCGGGAATGGGGCAGGAAGGAGCCGGTGCAATTCGCTCCTCGAGCCGGTCGATCTGAAACTTGCTGCTTGCTTCGGAACGCGGATTCATGGGAGCCTCCAAGTGAATCGAGACGAAGAACCAAGCGAAACTACAACCCCGATCGGGGGCTTCCCACGGCGGGGATCCGCCGCCGACCGGGCCGTTCATATTTCTGCCCGATCAGCGGCCCCCGAATGCCGGAATTCTCGCCAACACGGCTAAGATCCAACGTCGAGCACAATTTCAGAAACGTCGCTCGATTTCATTTGTCGTTGCTCGGGTTGGTCGCAGGCACCTCGTTCGGGTTGCTCCGACCAGGAGCAAAGGCGGGATTGCCGGACGGGAACTGGCCGGGTGGAAAATTAGCGCTGGAGGGAGCAATCCGGTCTTCGAGCTTGTCAATCTGAAAGCGAGTCGGTTCTTCTACTTTGTGCGATTCCATGGGACACCTTATCAGGGGCGAGTAAATAGAAGTTGTGGCCAACAAAACTACGCTGGCCGATCACGGCCTGCGCAAGGGACGATCGGATGACGACGCTACGGCGTCTCATTGCCTGGATTGTTGGTATTGTTCTGGCCCGGGTTGTTGTTGCCCGGATTGCCACCTCCGCCACCTCCGCCGCCGTCGCCCGGCTGGTTTCCGGTGTTGTTGGTGTTGTTCTCCCCCGGATTCAAGTTGGCGGTGGGAGCAATCCGTTCTTCGAGCGTCTCAATCTGAAAGCGACTGTCCGTTGCCTTTTGGATTTCCATGCGCACACCTCGTCAAAAAGAGGAGAGAAAACGAACGTCCGCTATCCGGTTGGGAAACCGGTTCAGCGCCGAATGCACGCGCATGAGTCTGGCCAGCGCGCAGGACGAGCGCCGCGAATGCCAGATTCAGCACAGCCGCCGTCCGTAGCGCGGACCTGCCTGCCGGGCCAGAGCCTTGTTCAGGCGCACCCCGATCGGGAACTACCTAGAGTCTCCGCGCATCAAAGATAAGTCGCCCGCCTTCGTCTCTCTGCCCGGCCACCGACGCGCAACGCGTCGGCCGCTGGTCGTTCGACGGGCGAGCCCCCACATCGTTTTACGGATCGTCGCAATTCACATGCCACGAGCGCGCGGTCCCGTACAGTGGCATTTCTGGCGAAAAACGTAATCTGTCGCTTGAGTCAACGCGCCGTTCTGGCATTACGCGGACAACATGACCCGTCGCCAATGGCGAGTGACGCGTGGGAGCCTGGAACGACGAATGTGGAATGGCAGACAGGAATGTCTGCCCCACGTCAGGCCGCCTTCTCTAGGGCGGTCTGGTTGAGCTTGTTGTAGAGCGTCTTGAGGCTGATGCCGAGCTCGTCGGCGGCTTCGGGTTTGTTGCCGCCGTGGCGGTCGAGGGCGTCGTAGATGGCTTGCATTTCCAAGTCGCGCAGGGTGATCGGGCCGGTGATGCGGACTTTGGGCAGGGGGCCGCGGCGGCTGGCGAAACGCTGCGGCAGGTGGTCGGGCGTCAGCGGCGGCTGATCGCAGAGGATGGTGGCGTGCTCGATGACGTTGGCCAATTCGCGGACGTTGCCGGGCCAGGTGTGTTTTTCGAGCACGTCGATCGCCTCGGGCGTGAACAGCGGGCCGGTGCCCCTCAGGCTCGGCCGAAAACGGCGGAAGAGGTGCTCGGCCAAGGGGCCAATGTCGCCGGCCCGCTCGCGGAGGCTCGGCAGGTGAATCTCAAACGTGTTGATGCGGTACATCAGGTCCTCGCGAAAACCGCCGGCCTCGACCATCTCGGGGAGGTTGCGGTGCGTCGCGCAGACCACGCGGACATCGACTTCGAAGGCGTTGTTGTCGCCGACGCGGCGGATTTCGCCGCTTTCGAGCACGCGGAGCAGCTTCGCTTGCATGCTCTTGGGCAGTTCGCCGATCTCGTCGAGGAAGATCGTACCGCCATGGGCGACTTCGAACAGGCCGACGCGATGGTCGTCGGCCCCGGTGAACGAGCCCTTGCGGTGGCCAAACAGCTCGCTCTCGATCAGCGTCTCGGGCAGCGCGCCGCAGTTCACGGCGACGAACGGCTTGGCGGCCCGGAGGCTCTGCTGGTGCACGGCCCGCGCGACCAGCTCCTTGCCGGTGCCGGTTTCGCCCAGGATCAGCGCGGTCGAGTTCGTCGGCGCGACCTTGTCGATCAACCGCTTGACCTGTTCCATGCCGCGGCTAGAGCCGACGAGCTCGGTCTTGCCTTCGACCCGCTCCAGCTGGTGCTGGAGGGCTCGGACCTTGTTGATCCATTCCCGCTGGCGGGCGATGCGCAGGAGCAGCGCCTTGAGATCGACCAGCTTGCAGGGCTTGGTGAGGTAATCGACGGCCCCGTGGCGGAGAGCCTGCACGGCGGTCTCGAACGACGACTTGCCGGTGAGCACGACCGCGTCGGTGTCGGGCGAGAGCTCCTTGCACTTGGCGATGACCTGAATGCCGTTCAGGCCCGGCATGTCGAGATCGACGAGGATGCAGTCGTACGTGTTCTTTTCGAGAGCGGCGACCGCGGTGTGGCCGTCGGGGCAGACGGTGACCTCGTGGCCCATCCGCGGCAGCTCCAGGTGCATCAGCTCCTGGAGGGCCGGCTCGTCGTCGGCGAACAGGACCTTCAGCCGCGTGGAAGGGGCGTCCGACGCCGCGTGTTCGCGGCGGCTAAGCGGGGCAGCCGGCGCAGTGATTCTGGCGGCGGGCTGCGCAGTACTTCTGGCAGCGGGCTCCGCGTCGGCGTTGTGCACGCGGAGGTTAAGCGGCTTGGAGTCGTTTTTCAGTTCTTTCATGGACCTTGTCCTTAGCTACAAGCGGGAGGAGGACGCGCATGGTGGCGCCCTTGCCCGGACCGTCGCTGGCCGGCTCGATCGAGCCGCCGTGGTCG
>DASRJB010000930.1:0-2258 GCA_035649715.1 Pirellulaceae bacterium | reverse complement strand
GTTCGCGCCGAAATCGCCCCCCATCGAGCGCTGCAGCGCGGCCAGCGCCGCGCCGATCGCGCGGTCGAGCTCGGCAAACGTCGGCGGATGATAGCCGGGCGTCGGCCGCACGTTCTGCGCGCCGGGGCAGAGGAAGACCTTCGGCGAGCGGACGAAGCCCCCCTCGTTCAAATGCACCGTATACACGCCCGCGGCGCTGCGGTTGCCGGTCAGCTCGGGCGTGGGAAAAGCGTTGTCGGGCTGCCGCTCGGTGAAATCCTGCAGCGCAAACCCGACGTGGCGAAGGTTGTTCTGGCAGCCGGCAATCTGAGCCTGCCCGCGGCTGTAGGCCAGCGCCGGAAAGAGCATCGCCCCGGCCGTGATCAGGGCACAGGCCGCGACGGTCAAATCGGCCCAGGTATAGCGCCGCGAGGCGGCGGCGGCTTCTCGGGTGGGCCGCAGGACGAGGACCGGCCGGCGCTGTGACGCCACCAATTGGCACGTCCGCGCGACGAGGTCCGGCGGCGGCTCGAGATATTCGGTCTTGTCGGCCAGGCCCAGGCGGCCGACGCAGGACTCGAGCCGGCGCATTTCGTCGCGCAGGGCAGGATCGCGGGCGAGCGCATCGGCAATTTGCTCGTGCTCTTCCGGCTCCAAGGCGCCGAGCAAATAGCCGAGCAACTGGTCGCGACTGGAACTGCTCATGGGGATGCGGCTTGCGTCTGGTTCCACAATTCGTTGAGTTTGGCCACCGCGGCGTGCATGCGGCTCTTCACCGTGCCCACGGGGATTTGCAGGGCCTCGGCAGTCTCGCGGTATTTCAAGTCCTGGAAGTAAACGAGGCGGATCACGTCGCGAAACGACTCCGGCAACTGCTCGATCGCCTGGTGCAGCCAGGTCCGCCGCTCGTCGGCGTTCAGCTGCTCCGTCGGCGTCGGTTCCTTACTCGTCAGCAGGTCGAGCAGCTTGCCGACATCCTCGCCGCCGGCCGGACCGGTGCGGTCCAGGCTGACCATGCGGTGCCGCCGGCTGCGGCGCTGCGCATCGATCGCCTGGTTGGTGGCGACCGTGTACAGCCAGGGGCGGACGGCCCGCCCGGCCTCGAACTGCTGAACCTTCAAATGGACCTGGAGGAAGGCCGCCTGAAAGGCGTCTTCCGCCATTTCCGCGTCGCCCAGGTACCGCCGCAGATAGCTGTACAGCTCCCGCTCGTACCGGCGAACCAACTCGGCGAACAGGCGCTCTTCGCCCCGCTCGCGGTAGCCCAGCAGCAACTCCTCATCGGTCAGCGACGAGAGCTGCTGGGGCTCGGTCATCGGTTCTGGCAACGTGGCTTTCATTTCTTTACGGGCCGCAGAAAGGATGGTTCACCGGCAAGGGCCAGTTCTCTGCGGCTACTGCCCGCGCGCACGTCCGGCGCAGCGGGTGGTTGCATTTTAGCGGTCAGGCCACGAAAAGTCTTATGCCAGCATCACTTGCTCGCACCGGCCTGGCCGCGCCAAATCGGCCCTTTTCGGCCGATTTGACAGTCGCAGAGAGGCGTCCTACACTCACCGCTCCTCCAAAGCAAAGGCCATGCCAGAGGAGTCGCGGTGAAGCAGACGCGCTACGATTGGGCCGCTAAGGGCGACGTTAACGCCTTTTTCGGCTTGATGTTAGATAACGTCGCGAACCTCTTGCTCACGGTCAGTTTGCTCTCTGGCGTCTTTGCATTTCCTGCAACGTTCGCCCTGCGCAGCATGATCCCCGGCACCGCCGTCGGCGTGCTCGTGGGGGACCTGTTGTTCTTCTGGCTCGCCCTCCGGCTAGCGCGTCAGTCCGGCCGCAACTCCATTACAGCCATGCCTTTAGGGCTGGACACGCCAAGCACCCTGGGGATGATCTTCTTCGTGCTCGGGCCAGCTTTCAAAGCGGCGCAAGCAGCCGGCATGAACGAGCAGGCAGCCGCCACGCACACCTGGCACATCGGGATTTGCGCCATCTTCGTCAGCGGGATCTTCAAGCTCCTCTGCTCGCTGGGGTCCAATTGGATTCGGCGGTCGTTTCCGCGGGCCGGGTTATTGGGCTCGCTGGCGGCGATCGCGCTGGTGCTGATCAGCTTTCTGCCGCTCTTGGAAATCCTCCATTCGCCGATCGTCGGCTTCGTGTCGCTGGGGGTGATCCTGACGACGCTGGTCGCGCGGATCGAGCTGCCCTTCAAGATTCCCGGGGCGGTGGGCGGACTTTTGATCGGCGGCGCAATGTACTACGCACTGCAAGCGGCCCAGAGTTCGGGCGTT
>DASRJB010000929.1:0-2864 GCA_035649715.1 Pirellulaceae bacterium | reverse complement strand
CCTGCTTGAGCGGGGCCTTAACCGATCCCGACTTTCCGTCCGGCGCGTCTTTGTGCCGGGGAGCGGAGGGGTTAGGGGTCGTTTCCTTGAACCGCACGCGGGGCGGCCGGACTTCCCAACCGGCCTCCCCGCCTGATTTTCCGCTTCGCCGCGCGCGGGATTCTCTCGCAGCGTCCGGTTTCGATAATCGTCAAGAATGCCTGGACGTACTTTCCCACCGGCGCTATGTACCCACTGACCGTCTGCTTTCCGCAGCCGCTCTGCGTGCTGCCGGCCCTGGATATCGGCCCGCGAACCGATGGCTTTGCCGACGTGGTTTACTCCGCCCTGGACGCCCTCGATTGCGGGCGGGCCGCGGGCGAACGCCGCCGCGAGGCCCGCAGTCCCTATCCCTACCCGATTCACCTCACGCCCTACGACCACCACGGGGAGCCGGACCCGCGGCGCACGTTCGTCGTCATCGGCAAGCACCTCTCGCACCACGGGCTCGACTTCTACTGCCGCCAGGCACTCCCCGACAAACGCGTCGTGGCCTCGCTCGACTGCGGCAAGAACGGCTGGATCGGCCTGGTGCTGGAGCTGACCTGGTGCCGTTTCGGCCGACACGGCTGGTACGACAACGGCGGCCGGTTCGTGGCCGAAGTCCGTTCGCCGCTGTTGGATTTGGATGAGCAGCCGCGAGTGGCTTGAGGATTTTGAGGAAATATGGCCGCGGATGAACGCGGATGACGCGGATCAGACAAACTATTTCCGATCCGTGTTATCCGCGTTCATCCGCGGCCATTCACACCCTCCTCCAAAATCCACTTCGAGTCGCCTATGCCTGCGGCGGAGTAGCGACACCCTACGAGATACCGACGACTTCAAAGCCCTGGCGGTAGTGCTTGGTGATGAACTGATCGGCCTCGGGCGAGTTCTTGGCTTTGAGGCTGGCCGCGTCCCACTCAAGCTTCCGCCCGCTGCGATAGGCGACGATGCCCAGCAGCACGGTCTCGGTCAGGCGGCCGGAGTATTCGAAGTTGCAGGTCGTCGGCGAGCCGGACTTGCAGGCGTTCACCCACTCCTGCCAGTGGCCGACCGACTTTTCGATCGTCTGCGGCGGCGGCGAATGGTCCGCGAAGCGGTCCTGCGGCAGCAGCTGGCGGCGGGTGTAGTTGGCCGCGAGCATTCCCTTGTCGCCGACGAACAGGATGCCCAGGCCCCACGTGCTGAGCGATTTGCCGGCGTGGTCCTTCGTCGATTTCACGAGGTCGAAGTGCTCGCCGCCGTCGGACCAGGTCATGGTGATCGCGGGCCGCTGGCCCACCGCGGGAAACTCGAACGTGGCCTTGCTCCAGGCCGGCGTGCTGACCGGATCGACGGGCGGCCCTTCGCAAACAACCGAGGTCGGATGAGTCAGACCCAGGGCCCAGAAAGGCAGGTCCATCACGTGGCAGGCCATGTCGCCGAAGGTGCCGCCGCCAAATTCATAGAACCGCCGCCAGCTGTTGGGATGGATGTTGGGCGAATAGGGCCGCTCCTTCGCGCAGCCCAGCCACAGGTCCCAGTCGAGGTGCGCCGGCGTGGGCTTGTCCCAGGGCTCGAACTTGCCGCCCGACCAGCCTTTGTTGCACCAGTTGTGGACCAAGGTGACGCGGCCGATCGCTCCGCTTTGCACCAGCTCGACCACGCGGCGGTAGTTGTCCTCGGCGTGAATCTGCGTACCCATTTGCGTGGCGAGCTTCTTCCGCTTGGCCAGCTCGGCGACCGTGCGGGCTTCCTTGACCGTATGAGTCAGCGGCTTCTCGCAATAGACATGCTTGCCCAGGTCGAGCGCCGCCGAGGTGATCGGCGCGTGCATGTGGTCGGACGTGGAGACCACGACCGCGTCGATGCGTTTCGTTTCGGCGTCCAGCAGCTTGCGGTAGTCGCGATACTGCGTGGCCAGCGGAAAGCTCATCGCGGCGTGCGCGAGGTAATTGGCGTCCACGTCGCACAGGGCCACCATGTTCTGGCTCGTGAGGTTCTGCACGTTGTGCCAGCCCTTGTTCGCCGTCCCCACGATGGCCAGGTTCAGCTTTTCATTGGCGGACTTCGATTCCTGCGCCGCCAGGCCGCTGACGAAATAGCCCGACGCAATCACCGCCGCGGAATGCTGCAAGAATTGACGGCGACGGATCATGACTGGCTCCTTAGCTTGCAATGCGAATTGGAGGTCACGCGACCAGTCTAGCCAATCGAGTCGCACCAAGACATGGATCAAGAGCAGATGAACCGCGGATGGCGCAGATGGCGCGGATATGGGAGAAGCTGAATTGATTTCATCCGCGTCATCCGCGCAATCCGCGGTTGCTTCTGGTTCCTTGGCTAAACGAGCGATATCTGCTCAATTGATCGGGGCTGCGAAGTTATTGAAGGAACGAGCCATGCGCAACATCCGCGTCGCCGCCGTGCAGTTGCAGCATGCCCCGGGCGACAAAGCCGCCAACCTCGCGGCGATCGAGCGCTTCGCGAGCCAGGCGGCGGCAAAGCGCGCCCAAATCATCGCGTTTCCCGAATGCTGCATCTCCGGCTACTGGCACTTGCGAAAGCTCACGCGGCCGCAGATGGAAGCACTGGCCGAACGGGTGCCGGATGGGGCGGCGGCCCAGCGGCTGCTCGCGCTTTCGAAGCAGCACGGGATGACGATCGGCGCTGGGCTATTGGAAATCGATTCCTCGGGCAAACTCTTCAACAGCTTTTTCGTGGCGATGCCCGACGGCCGCTGGGCCTGGTTCACGATCTCGATGAGCTGCACGATCGTGTGCTCGCCGTCGCCGACGACGTGCCCCGGCGTGCGCCGCGTCGCTGCGACCAGCTCGCCGTTGACGACGAGCAGCCGATGA
>DASRJB010000928.1:0-17562 GCA_035649715.1 Pirellulaceae bacterium | reverse complement strand
TCACGAGCTTTCCGCTGACCGACGTGCGGATCAAGAACTGGAAGAACTTTGACGGCTTCTTCAACAACGTGCTGCTGCGCCGCCCGCCGCGAAAATTCTCGCACAACATGGGCGGCAGCATCCAGGCTCTGAACGTGACCTGGAGCGAGCCGGGGCTGGCGACGATGCTGTACGAGGCCCGAATCGGTTCGACGCTCCGCTATTTCACCCGCGACATCGGCAAGCCGAACGCCGACGGTACGACGCCGGTGAACGCGTCCGGCGTCACGGGCGCTGAAGATGTTGCGACTACGCCAGCTGCACCTCCCTACGATCCGCGGGCGATGATGCGACGCGGGTTCGCCGGATACGAGGAAGCCATTCCTCAGCGGATCGATACGTCGCACAGCCACCCCGATCTCGACGACTGGCATTTTGCCGGCTACCACTCGACCAGCGATTCCGGCGTGGCAGCCTGGAACGACAAGGGCGCGGCCTCGGAAGCAGCCCGCGCCGCCCTGACCGAAGCGGCCGGCATCGAGATTCCCAAGGCCGAGTTCGTGATGAAAGTGCTCGGCGTTTACCTGCTGGTGCTGGTGCCGCTCAACTGGCTGCTCTTCTGGCTGATTGGGCGCGTCGAATGGGCCTGGGTTGCCGCCCCGATCATCGCCATCGTCGGCGCCGGCGCGGTCATTCGCCTGGCCCAACTGGACATCGGCTTTGCCCGCAATCGCACGGAGATCGCCGTGCTCGAAATGCAGGGGGGCTACGAGCGGGCCCATCTCACGCGCTACACCGCCCTCTACACTTCGCTGACCAGCAACTACACGGCCGCATTCGCCGAGCCAACGGCCCTCGCGCTTCCGTTCCCCGGCGGTCCGCGCAAGGAGTCGCTGCTCTCGATCGCCAACTACACCGACGTCATATTCCGCCGCGACAAGGAGACCTCGCTCAGCGGACTGCTGGTCTATTCGAACGAGACGGGTATGCTCCACAGCGAGCAGATGCTCACGCTGGGCAAGAATCCCAAGGTGACCGAGTCGCTCGTCCTGGCCGGCGATGAGCAAAAGGGCTATTCCATCCGCAACACCACCGACATCACGATCCGCGACGTGGGGATCGTCCGTCGCGTCGATCCGCCCGGCGGGAACCAGCCCCCGCGGATCGAGACGGCTTACGTCGCGAAGCTCGAGCCGGCCACCAGCGCCCCGCTGCGGTTCAGCCCGCTCCGCGAAGACCTCGTCTGGCTCCCCGAGTGGAATCAGTCGTCGTCCGCCTTCGCTCCGCCCGCCGGCGAGGTGGAGCGGGGCCGCGTGCGGCTGACACAGTTGGCCCGCCTGGCGGCCCAGCGGCTGCGGCTCTTGCCCGGCGACGTCCGCCTGGTCGGCTGGACTTCGGACCTGCTGCCCGGCATGGAGCTGCGCCCCGCCGCTCCGCAGAATTCGACCTATACGCTCGTCCTGTCGCACCTCGTCCGTGGGCCGCTCCCGCCGGTCCGCGCCGACTCGAACGTGTTCGAAGACTACCTCGACCCCACGTTCGACCTGGAACCCGCTACCGAAGGCGACATGCCGGAAACGACTCCCTGACCCCGACACCCGACTCCCGACTCCTGGCCCATGATTGAACTGATCGATTTCGGCAAAGACTACGGCGACTTTCGCGCAGTCGAGGCGCTGAACCTCAAGATCGACGCGGGCGAGATGTTCGGCTTCATCGGCCCCAACGGCGCCGGAAAGAGCACGACGATCCGGTTCCTGGCGACGCTGCTCAAGGCCAGCCGCGGCGAGGGGATCGTCAACGGCCACAGCGTGACGCAGAACCCGATGGCCGTACGCCAGAGCGTGGGCTACATGCCCGACAACTTCGGCGTCTACGACGGCATGAAGGTCTGGGAGTTCCTCGACTTCTTCGCGGTGGCCTACAAGATCGGCAAGGGGAAACGGAAGCAGGTCATCAACGACGTGCTGGAGCTGCTCGACTTGGCCCACAAACGCGACGACTACGTCAACGGCCTGTCGCGCGGCATGAAGCAGCGCCTCTGCATGGCCAAAACGCTGGTCCACGACCCGCCGGTGCTGATCCTCGACGAACCGACCAGCGGCCTGGACCCGCGGGCCCGCATCGAGGTCAAGGCCCTGTTCAAAGAGCTCAAGCGGATGGGCAAGACGATCCTGATCAGCAGCCACATCCTGTCGGAGCTGGCCGACTGCTGCACATCGATCGGGATCATCGAGCGCGGGCAGCTGCTGATGCACGGGCCGATCGACGAGGTCTATCGCCGCATCCGCGGCAACCGCACGGTCGAAGTCCGTTTCGTCAACGGGATGGACGTCGGCCTCTCGGTCATCCGCTCCAGCCCCTACGTCCGCAACGTCGCGGTCGATGTCTCCAGCTGCGTCCTGGAACTGGAAGCCAACGACGAGCAGGTGAACGAGCTGCTCCAGCAGTTGATCTTCAACAAGTGCGGCGTCCGCAGCTTCTCCGAGAAAGACCCGTCGCTCGAAGACGTCTTCATGATGGTCACTAAGGGCCTGGTGACTTGAAGCTCAGCTAGCGCGGCGAAGAGAGTTGCGGCTGGCGGACCGGAGCGAAGAACTCCCGCGGCAAGAACGCGGCGCTGGCCAGCAGCATCGCCAGACCGAACAGCAGGTATCCGGTCGCGACGACGAGCGAGGCCCACACGATCAGGCCTAGCGCCAGCATCAGCGGCCGGGCCCAGCGGTTCCAGATCAGCACCGCAAACGCCAGCTCGTAATACACAATGGCGTGCGTCCAGAAGTTGATGAGCAGTGCTCCGCTGCGCCCCCAGCCGCGGAGCCAGGAGAAATCCACCGGCCGCGAGTGCGTGCGGGCCACCAGATACCAGATGGCGTTGCCGTCCCACCAGGCGTCGCCGTAGAGCTTCGTCAGAGCCATCATGGCGTAGAACATCGCCAGGTGGACCTGGATCAATCGCAGGCCGACGTTCGCCGCGATGCTGGTTGATGGCAATTCGCCGCCCGGCTGCTGCCTGCGACCAAACAGCCGGCGGTCGAGCGAAAGCCGTGCACCGGAGTTTGCGACGACGAGATATAGCACGAGAAAGACGAGGACAGGCTCCAGGTGCCCTGCCACCTGCGGCACGCGGTGCACATAGGCCAGCAGCGCCGCCGCAGTGAGCGCGCCGGAAATCGGCGTGACCAGCCCCAGCGTGAAGGCCGCGGCTGCGGCGATCGCCGCCCAGTGCACGTACCGGATATCAGCGTCGGTGAAATTGCCGAGATAGGAATAGTGGTAGTTCGCCGTCTCGCCGCCCTCGGCGAGCAGCTTTTTGACCGCGTCGGGCGAGAGCAGGGCCTCGCGGCTGTACCAGCGGCCCAGGTCCTGGCTCAGGCTGACGAGGTGCACGATCGCGAGCAATCCGATAGCGATCCTCAGCAGCGCGGCCTGGAGCGGATCGGCCGGCGTGAACCAGAACCTGTTCCAGCCGCGGCCGACGGCGGCGGTCACGTCGCTGAAATAGCCGTCGGAGGTCGTGGTCATGGCTGAGCCGAGTTCGTTCCTGGAGCGGCAGTCCCGCTCGTACGCTGCGTGTTTTGCCGAGGCGCGACTTCGGCGGCCGAGGACCGCCGCTGGACCTGCGCCCCGTCTTCGTCGAGCCAGACGTCGGCTTCATAGATGACTGTGTCGTAGGCCCGATCGGTCGGCGCGTCTTCCGGGAAGCCGGCGGCCAGCGGGACCGTCGGCGGAGGCTGAGTATCGCGGCGGACGACCCGCAGCACGGCCCGGCCGCTAGCCGACTCGCGCATGATCCGTGCACCAACGGAGCGGGCGATTTCGCTCGTGATGTCGTCGTTCTCATTCTCAGGGTCGGCGTACAGGGCCAGCAGCCGGGCCAGCTGAAAGTACCGCTGGCGGTCGCCGAACCAGTTCGAGCCGCCTGCGGGCAGGCGAACGGTCCTGACTAGCGGCTGACCGGCCGCCGGCTCCTCCCCCTTGGCGTAGAGATCGAGGACGAAGACCGCGTCGTCGTCGATCGGCCGTCCGAACGTGTAGAAGTAAGGCGTTTGCTGCGGATCGAAGTCGAGCAGCTGGGTATATGGAGCGAAGATCCGCACGAGCTCGTTTTGCAGCAGCGACCTGCGGAAGTTCGACGCCAATACGACGCCGACACAAAAGAGGTGCAGCACCAGCAATAGCGAAACGACGCTCCGCAGCGTCGGGTCCAGAGGCGGGTCTTTCGTTGGATCGGAGGAGGACGACATGACCGGGCCCGAAGTGCGGAAGCCTTCGCTGTCATCGGCCGGCGAAGCTCGCCTGAGCCAGCAGCATCCGGCGGGCCAACGCAAGCCGTCAAGTCGTCACAAGCGGCTTTGCCGCAGTTCCGGCCAAGAAACGACGAAAGATCGGACTCTGGGGAGAGCCCGATCTTTCGGTGAATCGCTTCCGCTTGCCGGCGCCAACAGGGGGAGCGGCCGGCGGGCAGCGGGACTGGCGATGTTACTTCGCCTGCACAGGAGCCTGAACGGCACCCGGGGCCTGGACGGCGCCCTTCACAACCACGCCACCGCAGCAGCCGCCGTTGCAGCCGTTGCAACCATGGCAACGGCCATGGCAACGATGACGGCCGCCGTGGCAGCCGTGGCAGCTCGAAGAGCAGCAGCTCGAAGAGCAGCAGCCGCCACCATGGCAGCGGCCGTGGCAGCGATGGCCGCCGTGGCAGCCGTTGCAGCCGCCGCAGCTATAGCCGCCACCACCTCGGAACAACAAGCCGAAGGCCGAAGCCTTGTTTTCACCGCCCACGAGGGCGATACCAACCAGCGCGAAAAAGATCGCAACACCGAGCACTACAATGCGGTTCATCCTCGATTCCTCCAGTTACTTACAGGTACCGGTAAGCGGGAACACAAAGTTGCCGTCATCACTGAGCCTCATCTCGCTGCCCGACGGCCGAAACGTTGAGATGCGGCCTGACCTGCGAATAACTGCTCCCCCAAAAGCCGCCACTCCCTGTTGTGAAAGTCTGCGGGTTACGAAGGATATAGAGATCTCACAGGCTAGGTCGTAGGGTAGTCGAGCCCCACCCCATGTCAAGCGGTGGGAGTTAAAATGCACAGTTTGGGTGCATCCGGTGCTTGGCGTAAGAAATGCCAAGCACGGGAAAATTTACGACGCGCTTTGCGCCTGTCCAGTAGAACTGGCAAAAAAGATCGGGCCGGGAACTTCCGTCCGGCCCAGCGCGACGTGACCTAAGTCATTTACCGAAACTAAGTTGCATCTATGGTGTAAAACTGTGCCAAGCCTGCGAACTATGCCGTACTTAGCGTTCAACCCTTGGCGCGGGCTGCTGGAGCGGGTTAACCGGCGGCTGCTGCGCCGTCTGAATCGCGGGAGCTTCAACCGGAGAAGTGGCGCCCGCTTGTGCTAGCGGCGGCTGCATGGCTGACAGGGCTTCGTCGCGCTTTTTCATCATGTCCTCCGGGTCCTCGAAGTCGAGGTACTGCCGGAGCCCCGGCACCAGCTCCACCTGCATGCCGGCCACGCGCCAGCCTTCGGTCTGTCGCCGCAAGCCCCACACGATGGCGTATTTCTCTTCCGCGGGCCGGCCCTGCTCGTTCTCGAACTTTTCCGTCCAGAGACTGTTGACGTGTGCGATAGTCGGTTGATTCGGCACCAGCGTCGCCTTCTCCACCTGGTACACCGCGTTCGGCGCTGCCTGCACATCGACGCTCATCTGGTGCTTGCCCAGTTCTGTGCGGGCCTTGGTCGTCAGCAGCGACTCGGTTGTCGGCGAATCGCCCGACCGCAGCGCTTGCAGGAAAACCGTGACGACCTGCTCCGGAGTCGCATTCGCCGGGACCTCAACCGGTTTGCTGGCGGCGGGCGTGGCCTTCACCGGCTGAACATTGGCAGCCGCCTTCGCCGGGGTGCTTCCCGACTTCGAGCAGCCGCAGACTGCGATTCCACCGGCCAGAGTCAGGGCCAAGATCACTAGACGCATCGCCGAGCTCCTTCTCGCTGGTTCGCGCTCCCCGTCCTTGCGGGCGGGAAATGTCGCAGGAACCCCGAGGGCGGTCAAGGCGAATACCGGCTGCTAGCGTCACTCGATCGGCGGCAGCGGTTGCGTCCCGTAAGCGCCCCACTGTGTGCCGCGCGAGGCCATCGCGGGCTCTTCGTCGCTCAGGTGATAGCCCTGAGCCCCTGCCCGTGGCCCGGACGGCACCTCGACAGCAGGCGCGCCGTACGAATTCGCGGCCAGCGCCGGCAGTTGAGCCGTGTCGTACCGCGGCTGGGTGGCATAGGGCCCGGCTTGCGGCATGGGCTGCGTGCCGCCGGCGCCGGCCAGCTGGGCGAGCATGTCGCGGGCCTGGGTCAGCGCCGGATCGATCGCCAGGGCCTGCTGAAAATACTGGGCGGCTTCGTTCGTCTGGCCGCGCTGGGCGAGCAGGTAACCCACGTTGTAGTGCGCGACCGCCGGCGACGAACCGGCCGACAGCGTCTGCAGGGCTTCGGCGACACGGCCCGTCTCAACCAACACCGTCGCCAGGTTGTTGCGGTATTTCGGATTCTCCGGGTTGTTCTGGACTGCTCGTTTCAGCGCGCCCAGCGCCGGATCGAATTGCTTCTGCCGCGCCAGGCACAAGCCCAGGTCGTTGAGCACCAGGCCGCTCTGCGGATGGGCCTTGAGGGCCCGGTCGTAAGTCTCCAGCGCCGCCCGCGAGTGCCCCTGCCGATCGTGCAGCCGGGCCAGCCCGACGAGCGCGCCCAGGTTATTCGGCGACTGCTTCAGCGCTTTCTGATAATGCTCTTCCGCCTCAGGGAACTTCCCTTGATTCTCCATCAGTTGGGCCGCGCCCATGTGGACTTCCGGCCCGAGCTTCTTCGTCGGCTGATCGAGCCGCAGTGGATCGCTCGCTTCCGTGGTGCTGGGCTTCGCGGCGAACGCGCCGGCAACGGCGCCTGTCGTTTTCTTCCACGAGGCCATCAGGAAGTTGTCGGGCGCCGGCTTCTGCGCTCCCAAGGCCGTCGCGCCGCCCGTCGATTGGCTTCCAAACTCCTTGGCCAGGCCTTGATAACGCTGTGCGCCGACGTCGGGAGTGGCCGACGCCAGCGAGCTATTGCTGTCTTTCTTCCAGAACGCGAGGCCGCCTTGAGAGGGCGACTGGCAGCCGCACAGGCCGACCCCCGCTCCCAAGAGCATCGTGACCGCGAGCTTGCGCTGGATTTTCACTGTGACCTCCGTGTTCCGCGGGCCGTCCATCCGTGACGGCTGACATTCCCTAGCGGAGCTTGCGAAGCGCGGCCTGCGGCGCTTCGCGCGGCTCCCTCTCAACACATCGTCTGGGGCTGGCTTTAACCTCCAGCCCAATTTTCGCGTGGCGCAACCCCGGCGGACCATTCCGCCGGGGCAAGTCCTGCGGGCAACCGGCCTTTGGCCGGCGTGCTAGCTCGGCTACGGGCTGGATCCGCCGGACCCGCCGCCGTTGCCGCCACCGCCGCCGTTGCCGCCGCCACCGCCGCCACTACCACCGCCGCCGCCACCGCCGCCGCCGCCTGGCAAGCGCGGCGAAGGAATTGACGAGTTGAACTGCTGGGTGATGCTGTCGATGTATGACGCCGGCCAGCCTTCGGGCTCGACCGTGGTCAGCATAACCGGGCACACCGGGCCTTGAGCGTAGCGGGCGACGGCAGCGTTGACCGAATCGACGCGGGCCCGCGTGATGTCGGCGTTGTCGCCCTTCACCACGAACACGGCCCGGCGGTGGACTGGAGCCTGCGTTACGATCCATTTCACCAGCAGGTCGCCGGCCTGGTTCAGCTGCTGCGTCTCCGGGTTGAAGAGCAGCGAGCCGACCGTGTTCTGCATCTTCCAACCGTTATCGACCTGGATGCAGAACGCCTCGCGGGCCAGGTTCCGGTCCGCGGTGCGGAACGGCTCCGGCCAGGTGTTATTGCGGTAGAAGTCGACGTGGAAGCGGTGGCCCCACCCGGTGCCATAGTCGGCCTGGGCAGAGTTCGCAGCGAGGACCAAACCAATCGAGGCCGAGCAGGCCCACAGCCAACGACGCATGACAGCACTCCATGCTTGGGAGGAGGCGGGAAATTCCGTTTCTCGGGCAGGCAATTCGGGTGGGAGCGCAGGATAGCCTACGCTTCACGGGTCATCGGCCTGCTATCGCGAAGCAATCGACCCGGCCTCTCGTTCGCCGCAGGTCCGTTACCATCGGCACAAGCGGAACCCCGTTGGATTAATGCCGGCCCGTCGCGCCCTTGCAAAGGAGGCCAAGTTCGCAAGTCGTTTAGCGACAATGAGTTGCATTGACGATCAGGCGCCCCTGCAGCATTAGCCTTAAAAGCATTAGAAGGTTTAGAGACATTTTGTCTTAAACCCTCATGGGTCTTTGTTGCATCTTTGACGAAAGGGCGATCTGGCATCGACCACCATCGCCGTTGCCAAAATGGCAGACGGCAGGTCATTCGGAACTTCAATGCAAATACCGTACCAATGTTCACAGTTCGCATCGGCGCGGGCTCACGCAGAGACGCGGCGGCCACGGAGGTAACTTCGGTCTCTGCTCCGTGCCCCTGTGGCTCTGTGTGAGGTTTGATCGGTGGTATGTCCAATCGCATTCAAGACCTGATCGGGCAATTGGCCTCCGACGCTGTGTCTGTCCACGCGGCTGCGGCTGGCCAATTGCTGCGGAGCGGCGCCGCGGCGGCCGTAGCCCTCAGTCGGGTTTGCAACACGCCGTCGGCCTTCTCGCGGCGAGCCGCAGCTACCTTAGTGGGGATCGGCCGCTTCGCCGTTGAGCCCTTGATTGCCGTTCTGAAAACAGGGGACCGCGACGCGCAAGTCCAGGCCATTACCGGCCTGCGCTTGCTTAACGAGCCATCGTCCCTACCTTCGCTTCTCGAGGCGCTGGAGAGTCCCTATTCCGAGGTTCGCAAGGCCGCAATCGGCGGATTGTGGATGCTGCGGGATCGGAAGGCGGTCGGACCCCTCATTCGGCATCTAAAGGACGATGACATCGAGGTAGCGGCCGCGGCTGCCGGCGCGCTTGGTTGGATCGAAGATCGTCAAGCCGTCGCGCCTCTCCTCTTGGCCTTGGAAAACCGCAACTGGCGACTGCGCCAAGCGGCGGCCTACGCCTTGGGCTCCATCGGCGACGACGATACGCTCGACGCCGTTCGCCGCCATCTTTTCGACCCCAAGCCGCAAGTGCGCAAAGCAGTCAAGTGTGGGCTGGCGCGGTTTCATCAGCGAAATCGCAACTTCCGTAGTCAGCGGCGGGTAGATTAGGCCTGAGCAAGTAACCCGCACCCATTTTGGTCGCCCAGCCAAGCACCAAGCATGTTTCCGTCCGCCGCCTATCTCAATCTGGCAGGCTGGTTTCATCTCGGATTCTTTGGCGTTTACCTGCCGATCATGGCGGCCCGCAATCGGAAGAAGGTGTTGGGCTCCGGGGGAGCATTGCCGGATCGGTTACGCCACTTCCAGCGGACGGCGCTGGAAGTGGGGCTGCTTGCGATCTGCTCGCTGCTCGTCGCGCGGGTGCAGCGAATCGAACTGTTCCCGTTGGCTTTCCCGCCTCTGGGCGCCGTGATTGCCGGCGTGGTCGCCTATGCGGCGGCCGTCGCCTACATGCGGCCGAATTGGCGCCGCGCGGTCGAGCGCCGAGCCCGCGTCGTGCATCTCTTCATGCCGTCAAACATGAGGGAGCGGATATGGTGGATAATTGTCGCCGTGATCGCGGGCGTCGGCGAGGAAATCACCTGGCGGGGCACCCAAGCCGCGCTAGTGGGCGCGCTCACCGGCAGCTTTTGGGCAGCCTCGCTGGTGTGCTCCATCACCTTTGGCCTGGTCCACATCGTCCAGGGCTGGAAGTCCGCTGCCCTCATCGTGGTCTTCGCCCTCGGCTTCCACCTGCTGGTCTGGCTCGCCGGCTCGCTGTATGTGGCGATGGCCGTTCACGTGGCCTACGATCTCACCGTCGGAATCAGCTACGAGCGGCTGGGCAAGCAGTTGGGGTACGACCCAGCGCAGGGATGTTAATTTGAGCGTTCATTGCACGAAGAGAGCAGAAAGCTCACACAGAGACACGGAGACACAGAGAATAACTTTGAGTTTTTTCGCTGTGCTGTGGCATCCGTCGTCCGACCTGGAAACCGCAGCACCTGATCTCCGCTCTGCCCTGTGTCTCTGTGCCTCTGTGTGAGACTTGATTCACGGGCGGCCGCCCCGAGTGTCATTCGCGCCAGGCGGAGGTGATCTCATTTGGTGCAGTGATGGATGTCGCCCGCGCCTCGGGCGATCCCCAGCCGCAGGGCCTCATCGTCGCTGAACATGTCGGCGATGCGGGTCTCTTGCACCTCGAAGCCCGCCTCTTGGAGGCGATCGACGTAGTCGGGCCCGTAGCGGCGGACGTGGAATTCGCTCCCGAACAGCCGCAGCCGTTCGGCCGGATCGACGATGGACGGGTCCTCAAACGTTTTCGCGGCGTCGATGGGAACGAGGAGGATGGCCCACCCGCCGGGCTTTAGGACGCGGTAGAACTCGCGCATCGCCCGGCGGTCGTCGTCCACGTGCTCCAGCACGTGGCTGCAGTAGATGACATCGAACGAGGCGTTGGGGAATTGGATCGCGGTGATGTCCATCTTGACCATCGCCCGCTCGTCGTCCAAATCGGCCGTCACGTAACCCTCGCCGAGCCGCTCCCGCATCTTGTCGATGAAGCAGGCCTCGGGCGCGACGTGCAGCATTCGCTTCGGCCGGCCGTCGAACAGGTCCGTGTGGGCGTTGACATACAGCCAGAAGAAGCGGTGCCGCGCAAAGGCCCCACAGTGGACGCACTTCGCCTCGGGGTTCGGGAAGTGGCGGTGTCGGCAAAACCTTCGCGATCGGCGGCCGCAAACCGAACACCAGCGTCCAAATCCCAAGTAAGGGACTTTCTTTACAAACCGCCGCACACCGCGCCAGCTCGTCCGCAGCGTCTGATAAGCCGAGGAGATCGCCATTCGCCGTCCCTCCTTGTCATCCCCAGCGACGGGCAACAGCGCGCCGCTGCGGTAATTGCAGTAGATCGCTAGCTTGACACCACTCCTGCAGCTTCGCTCAACGCTGCGGTTTACGATGTGCTTTCGGATGGCGGAAAGATGACGCTTGAGGGCAACTCCTCCGCGCTGGCCACTCACCGCGCGTCGAGACACTGTGCGGCGCTAGCACAGTCACGCTTCAGTTCAGGCCACACAGACGACCGCGACGGCGATCAACAAGGCCACAACAGCCAGCCCGGCAAACAACACCACTCCCGCCAGGATGGGCGGCCGCGGTCTACGCCGCGGCTCGGTCTGCGGAGATTCGTAAGGATTATCGCTCATCGCCGGAGCTCGTCGAACAAGAAGGCGGCCCAGACCAGGCAGAACAAAACGCCGGTGCCGATGGCGACTGTCGCGGCGACTTTCATCCACCCGATCCGCCAGGCCCCGGCGAGCAGGGCGACCAGGAGCATCAGCCAGAACAGGCTGGCCAGCGTGTATTGCCACCGCTGCTGGTTCACGCGCGCCATACGGTCATTCTATCCGCGTCGCGGCGCGCTCGCGCTGCTACAATGCCGCACGCAGGTGGGAACGCGGTTTTTCGAGGGACACGGCCATGACCCGCGCCATTCGTGCGTTGTCGTTCGCAGTCGTCGTGCTCGGAACTGCCTGGGCCAGCGCACACGAGTCGGAGCCCGTCGATCCGCGGGCCTTCGGCGCGATCATGCCGCGGCTAGCGCCCGGCGGCGAGGAACTGGCGTTCTCCTATCAGGGCGCGATCTGGCGCATGCCGCGGGCGGGCGGCACGATGCAGCGGCTGACCCGCGGCGGCGGTTTCGACGTCGAGCCGGCCTGGGCGCCCGACGGCACGCGACTAGCGCTGATATCCGGCTCGACTTTCGGCAGCGGCACGCTGACGGTGATCGATGCCCGCACCGGCGAGAATGTGAAACTGCCGCGCGAGGTGACCGCCATCGATCGGCTGCACTTCAGCCGCGACGGTCGCCGCGTGCTGGGTCTCTTTCAGCCGGCAGGCGAGCGCGTGCGGCTGGCCTGGTTCGATCTGCAATCGGGAGAATTGACGGCCGCAGTCGCTGCCGAGTCGTGGCCCGGACAGCCGCCCGGCACGCCGGGCATCTCGCGGCAGCCGTTTGCCCTGTCGCACGATAACGCCGCTCTGGCCGTCGTCTCGGCAGCGGACGAGCCGGGGGAACAATCGGGAAACCGCGGGCCCCAGACGGACCTGTGGCGCGTGCCGCTGGGCGGCGGCAAGCCGGAGCTGATCGTCCACTGGCCGGCGCGGATTCACGGGCTGGCGTTTCGTGCCGACGACCAGGCCCTGTTCATCGCGACCGAGCGCGGCAGCGTCCACCACGACCTGTGGGAAGTGCCGCTGGCCGGCGCGGACGCCGCGGCACGCAAGCTGACTTTCGGCCAGGCCGACGAAAGCAGCCCGAGCGTATCGGACGACGGCCGGTGGCTGCTGTTCACCGACAACCGTCTGGGGCCGACGCTGCTGGCGCTTCGCGACCTGGCCAGCGGGCAGGAGCAGATCGTCGCGCCGAGCCAGCGCGATTTTGGCACGCCCAAGGGCGCGGTGGAATTGAAAGTGACCGAAGGCGCGGAGCACTCGCCCACGACGGCGCGGATCGTCCTCCGCCATGCCGACGGCAAGCATCACGCCCCCAGCGGCGCGCTCTACCGCGTGCTCGGCGGCGACATGCACTTCTATCTGCAGGATCACGTGCGGATGGAGCTGCCGATCGGCGAGTACACCGTTGCGGCGGCCCGCGGGCCGGAGCATCGCTCCGTGCGGCAGACGTTCACCGTCCGCCAGGGCGAGTCGGCCAAGGTTACGCTTCGGATCGAGCGCTGGACTAACCAGCGCTCCGCCGGCTGGGTCTCAGGCGAGAACCATATCCACGCCAATTACGGCTACGGCCACTGGTACAACTCGCCGGCCACGATGCGCCTGCAGTGCGAGGGCGAGGACCTGACCGTGGCCAACTTCATGGTTGCCAACTCCGACGGCGACGGCGTGTTCGACCGCGAGTTTTTCCTCGGCCGCCCCGATCCGCTTTCGACCGAGCGGACGATCCTCTACTGGAACGAGGAGTTCCGCAGCACGATCTGGGGCCACATGACGCTGCTGAACTTGAAGCGGTTGGTCGTGCCGATCTTCACGGGGTTCCGCCACACGACGCACCCGCACGACGTGCCGACGAATGCCGACATCGCGGACCACACGCACGAGCAGGGGGGCCACGTCAACTACACGCACCCGGCCAACAACCTCCAGGACCCCTACGACAGCGCCTACTCCGCCAAGGAGATGCCGATCGACATCGCCCTGGGGAAAGTCGATTCGATCGACGTGATGGGCTCGAATCACCAGGCCAACCTGCCGGTCTGGTATCGGCTGCTGAACTGCGGGCTGCGCGTTCCGGCGTCGGCCGGCACCGATTGCTTCCTGAACCGGATCGTCAGCCGATTGCCCGGCTCCGACCGGGTTTATGTGCACTGCCCGGAGAAACTTACGTATCAGGATTGGATCGCCCGGCTGCGGGCGGGGCAGACGTTTGTCACCAACGGGCCGATGCTCCGCTTCACCGTGAATGGTCAGGAAGCGGGCAACACGATCAAGCTGGCTGGGCCCGGCAAGGCCGCGGTCGCGTGCGAAGCCAGCTCGCAGTTTCCGCTGGAAAAGCTGGAAGTCCTGGTCAATGGGCAGGTCGCTGCGACAGCCGCCGCTGGGGAAAAGCCCGAGCAGCTCACGTTGAACCAGGAAGTGCCGCTCGACACGAGCGGCTGGATTGCCTTCCGCGTGCGGGGGCGGCGTCCGCCGGGAATGCAAGCCGCGGAGCTGTTTGCCCACACCAGCGCGGTCTATGTGGAAGTCGCCGGCCGCCCCGTCCGCTCGACCGAGGACGCGGAGTATTTCATCCGCTGGATCGAGCGCCTGCGGGCCGATGTCCGCCAGCGAAATCGCATCCCGGCCGCCCAGCAGACGCAGGTCGAGCAGCAGTTCTCGCAGGCGCTGGACTTCTATCGGCGTCTGGCCGCCGGCAGTCCGGCCGGGGAGCAGTCACGTTAGCCGCAGGAGACGCACATGGCCCACGAGACTTTTCAGGTCGGCGACCTGACCGCGGTCATCGGCGACAACGAGGCCTACGACGATCGCCGGTACGGGTATAGCGGAATTCACCGGCTGGTTCACCGGACGCGGCCGGAGCCGTCTTTGCTGGGCGTGGCCGGGCTGAACTTCGAACACATCTTCGACGGCGAGAAGGACCAGCTGAACCTCTCCGGCGACCGGAAGATCTTCTTCGAGCCGCGGAACCATCCGATGGAGTACCGGCGGCTCGCCGCCGACGAGGCCGAGCTGCACCAGACGCCGACGCCGACCTACCACCTGGAGAGCTGGAGCCGGTTCAAGCTCGTGCCGCCGCACTACGTCGATTTCACGTTTCGCTGCAAGCCGCACCAGCACGCTTTCCGCTACGGCTACATCGGCCTGTTCTGGGCGAACTACATCAACGCCCCGGAGAACAAGAGCATCTATTTCCGCGATTCGAAGGGCTGGGTGCAGCTCTGCACGCAGGAGCACAACAACCAGAGCACGGTGCGGCACGTGGACGACAAGCTGGAGCTGAGGTTCCTGGAAACGCCGCAGCAGACGCTCTACAAGAACCTCTCGCCGCTGCGGTTTGCCGAGCCGTTCTATTACGGCTACATCGGCACGACGCACATTTTCATCCTGATGTTCGACCGCAGCGAGGGAATTCGCTTCTCGCACTCGCCCTCCAGCGGCGGCGCTCCGTCGTTTCCCAACCCGGCCTGGGACTTTCAGTTCATCGTGCCGAAGTACGACGTGCTCCAGGAATACGGCTACCGGGCCCGCATCGCCTATCGCGAGCGCTGCCCGCGCGAAGAGATCGAGCAGGAATTTCGCCGCTGGCGCGATTCTTTGGCCTAACTGAGCAGCGCCTTCACGCCGCGGATCGCGCGGTCGATGTGCTCGCGGGTGTTATAGACGTGCGGGCAGAGGCGCAGGCCTCCGGTTGTGGCCCCGGCGATGCCGTGCTCCTCATACAGCCGGTTGTAGATTTCGTTGCTCTTGGCTGCCGGCACGCGGGCGACGCAGACGCCGCCGCTCATGCTCGGCTCCAGCGGCGTGACCAGCTCGATGCCGGCGTCCTTGAGCCCGGTCTTGAGCGCGGTGGCCAGCTCTATCAGCCGCGACTCGACCTGCGCCGGGCCGATGGCGGCGTGAAACTCGGCGGCGGTGGCGATGGCCGCCAGTGCGGCGTCGTCGCGCTGCCCGAGGGACTCGAACTTGCGGGCGCCCTTGACTTCCGGCTGCACCTGGTTGCCCCAGCCGGGCGCGACGACATTGGGCCAGACCTCGGCGATCCGCTCCTGGCGGACGAAGAGCAGGCCCGCCTCCTTCGGCCCGACGAACCACTTGTGGGCGCTGGCCGAATAGGAGTCGCAGTTCAGCTTCCGCACGTTGACGTGCAGCGCGCCCCAGCTCTGCGCGCCGTCAACGTGGACCCAGATGCCGCGGCGCTGGGCGGCTTCGCCCAGCTCGGCGACCGGCAGCCGCAGGCCGCTGACATTGGAGACGTGCGTGAGGGCCAGCACCCGCGTCCGCGGGCCGAAGGCATCGGTGAACGCCTGCAAGAGCTGGCCCGCGTCGGCCGGAGCGGCCGGAGTAGTGATCCGCCGAACGCGGAGGTCGAAGCGGGCGGCCCGCACGTCCCAGGCGACGTTGTTCGTGGGATGGTTCTGGTCCCACAGCACGACTTCGTCGCCGGACTTGAGCGGCAGCCCGTTGTTGATGGTGTTGTTGGCCTCGCTGGTGTTGCGAACGAGGGCGATTTCGTCGGCCGTGACGCCCAGCTGCTCGGCGACTTTCTGCCGCGACGTCTCCAACAGGCCGGCAAACTTCGCCCGATTCTGGAACGAGCAATCGACGTCGATGTCGCGGGTCAACTCGGTGACGCGCTGGGCGACGGCTCGCGGCGACGGGCAAAGGTTGGCCGCGTTCATCGGCGCCTTCTCGTCGCGAAAGTCGAATTGCTGGCGGACCACCTGCCAATAGTCCTCGCCGCCCGGCGGAGCGGCTGCCAGCACCGAGGCGAGGTGGGCGAGCGACGTGGCGATAGCCGGCGCGAGCGCAGCCTGGCTGGCTTGCATCAGGAAACTGCGGCGGGTCGTTGAGTCTGACATGGCGCACCTCCTTAAGGACCCACGGATTATGGAACCCTGGCCGCTGCGAGACAATTCTCGCTTGTGACTTTCCAGGCGCAGCGGCGCGGCGGCATAATGAGCCCTGTGGCGATTCCCCGCGGCAACTTCAACCGCAGGAGCACCGGCGATGCGCAAACCATGCTTCGTTGGGCTGGTATTGGCGGCGGCCTTCTGGACGCTTCCGGCGGTCGCTGATGAGCCAGCGAAAATCGATGAGCGGATCGCTTTCTCGGGCACTCACGCGCAAGCGATCGAGCTCAGCGCCGGCCAGACGGTCGAGATCTCGGCCGGCATCGCCGCGCCGTCGCGGCTGCCGGCCAACGGCCGCGTGGCGGTCGAGTGGAGCGGGCCGGCCGCGGACAGCGGCTTCCGCAAAATCCTTCACGCGCTGGATCCCGACGTCTATCTCATCTACCGCGCGCCGCAGGGTGGGAAATACACGCTGACGCTTCGCGCGGTCGAGGACGAAGAGCCGCCCGCCAATTCGCCGCGGTGGCGCGAAACCGGTGTGCTGGCCGACGTCGCACCGTTTCCCAAGCAAACGCCCTGGCCGGCCGGGCACAAGGTCGAATTGCGCCTGCTGGTGCAACCGGTGGATTTCGGGACGGCAACGCGGGGGCACATCGTCGAGCTGGAGCCGAACAACTCGCCGGCCCAAGCGCAGCCGCTGCCGCTGGCAGCCGGCGACGGCGACCAGATTCTGCACCTCACGGGCGGCGCGGACGACATCGAGTATTTTGACAACAGCCGCTACGGCGAGTCCGGGGACGACTGGTTCCGCCTGGAATACCGGGGCGATTCGCCGCGGCTGCTCAGCGTCAACCTGATGCCGACCGACCCCATTGTCGCCGCCCGCGTGCGGGTCTACACGCCGGACGGAGCGGACTACAGCGAAGGCAAGCACCTTAACGAGACGACGCACGAGCAGGTCGAGGAGCACCGCACGGCCGTCGTCCGCACGCTGCGGCCAGGTGCTGTGCTGTTGCTGCGGGTGGAAGCCAACTCGCCCGGCTACGACCTGGAAATCCGCATCCGCCGACCCGCGCCGCTGGCCGACCCGCGCGCGGCCGTGCAGCTCGCGATGTACGACCACGTGGCCCAGGTCTCTGCCTGGCTGATGAACCGGCCGCGGGGCAACAGCCTCGACCGCCGCCTCCGCGACACCGGCAGCATGTACGGCAGCAACTGCATGAGCTGCCACACGCAGTCGGGCGTCTGGGGGCCGGCCGGTCCGCTGGCGTTCGGCTACCGCATCGAGAATCCGCTGCACTACCGGCATCTGATGAATGTGATGTACGAGTCGCTCCGGCC
>DASRJB010000927.1:0-12143 GCA_035649715.1 Pirellulaceae bacterium | reverse complement strand
AGTTGTAGATCTTTCCGCCGAAGATCAGCGGCACGGTGACCAGCAGGTACAGGACCGTGCAGATGCATTTGTGCAACCACCAATCGCCGCTCAGGTTGGCGACGTTGGGCAAACGCCCCAGGATCATGGTATCGACCGGGATTGCCGCGTTCGCCGCGAGATAGGGCGCGACCGAGCCCCAGTCGAGCATCAGGTACACGACCAGCCAGAACATCGGGTGCGGCGGGAGACGGAACTTGCCCGTGAAGATCGGCTCGCCGGTGTAGAGCGTGTAACGGCTGATCTCGATGTTGTAGATCACCTGGAAGAAGATGCTGACCGTGGCGACCCAGAGCAGGGCCCCGCCGTACTTGGCGGTGACGGCGGGGCCGGCGAGCCACTCGCCGCCGCCGATCGCGCTGGCGCCCATCACCAGGCCCGGGCCGATCATCGCCAGCAGGTTGCGAGTGGTGAAGATCGGCGCGTCGATCAAGTCGCCCGTGTCCCACTGCGGCATCGCCTTGGTGCCGGGATGCGGCGCCTCGAACGGCTTGGACTCTTTGGCGGCGGTAGCGGTCATCGCGGGGCGGGGCGAGAGGCGCGAAGCTTCGCAGCGTATGATGGGCGGCAATGGCGGGTGGGTCAACCCGCGAGTCGGGAGTCAGGGGTCGGGAGTCGGGAGTCGGGGGAGCAGGAGGACCGAGTGGACTCCCTCGCCGCGGTGGTTGGCGGCGAGCCGCCAGACCCTGTCGTCGGGCGCGTCGCTGCTGAGCTCCTTGCCGACTTCGCGGCCGATGGTATTGGCTGTCTCCAGCTCCTTCGTGCGCACGATCAGCCACGCGCCGCCGCGCGAGCGCACCATTTCGCACTGCTCGGACGTCAAAATGCCATGGCCGCGGCTGGGCAAGGGAACCAGTTCGCTCTGCGGCAAATTGACGCGGTAAAGCGAGGTCACTGGGAACAGGCAATAGTGCTTCAGCCGCTCGTCGGGCGATGCCCGCAAACCCTGATCCTCGATGAGGTCGCTCATGACGAGCACGGGAAACTCCCGCTCGGCGAGCTGCTCATTGAGCCATTCGATCGCGCCGCGCCAGTCCTCGCCGCGCCGAGCCGGCTGCGAGACAAGGCTCATCCAGAGCGCCGCGCCGGCGAGCAGCGATCCGGCGGCGACTTGCGACCACTGCCAGGGTGCAAATCGCACGCAGGTCACTGCGAGCAGGACGGCCGCGGGCATGCTCGCCACGAGATAGCGCGGAAGGAGAAGCCGCGCCGTATCGGTCCAGGTCGCGGCCCAGGCCGCCAGCAGCGGCACGAGCAGCCAGCACAGACCCAAAGCCGCCGCGCGCCGCAGGCGGAGCTGGTTGCGCGTCACCACGCCCGGCTGGCGCCGCTGCCCGGCCAGGTATCGGTCGAAGGGCAGCAACCCCAAGACCACGAGCGCTGCCGCCGACCAGGGGAGCAGCTCGAAAATCTCCCACAGCGGCCGCTGCGGAACGAAGGCCTCCCAGTTCTGCCGCCGGCCCAGAATCACGCCGATCAGCCCCGCCGCCGGCATCCACGCCAGGCCGATGAATACCAGGTCCCAGGTCATTTGGCGCGAAGAGTATCGAATGGGCATCAGCCGGCAACCAGCCGCGACGAGCCAGAACGCGAGCTCCGCCGGCAGCAGCAGCGCCGCGGTGTAGTGCAAGTGAAACAGCAGGGCGGCTCCGAGCACGAACAGTGCCCGCTTCTGCCAGGTCGGCTGGCGGCACAATGCGGCAAAGATCGCAACGTGCAGCACCGCGATCAGCGTCACGAGCGCATAGGGCCGCGCTTCGGTGGCATAGAAATCGGCCAGGGGAATCAGGGCATAGAGCCACGCCGCCAGCAGCCCCAGCCACGGCGAGCGAAGCGTGCGAGCCACGAGCCAATACACGGCCACGAGCGTCAGCACGCCGGCGGTCAGACTCGGCCCGCGCAGCACGAGCTCGCTCTGCGAATACAGCTGCGTCTGGCCCCACAACAGCCAGAAATACAGCGGCGACTGATTGCCGATGGCTGCCCGCGGTGCGACCTCGCGCAGGTCGCCGCCGGCGCACCAGGCCGAATGCAGCTCGTCGAGCCAGAGGCTTTCGCGGGCCTGCTGAATCCGCCAGGCGGTGGCGGCGATGACGAGGACCGCGAGCAGGCCGACGGCCTTGGGATGCATCATCCGACCATGATAGCGTAGCAACAGGCCATTACCCGCGCTCTTCCAGCCGTTCGCGGGCGTAGTCGGCCCAGGTGCTGTCGGCGTCGGCCGCGAGGTAGGCCCGCCAGTGCAGCACTGCCTCGTCCGCGCGGCCCAACTCGACGAGCGTCTGGGCCAGGTTGAAGCGGGCTTCGCTGCAATCCGGATCGAGCGCCAGGGCCCGGCGATAGGCGGAAGAAGCTTCGTCGAGCTGGTCCGACTCGGCCAGGAGGTTCGCCAGGTTGTTCCAGGCTCCGGCGTGGCCCGGATCGAGCGCCGTCGCGTGCCGCAGCTGCTCCACGGCGGCGGGCAGGTCGTCGGCCGCATAGAGCGCGTTGCCCAGGTTGAAGGCCAGCGTGGCGTGCGGCCCGTGCGCCGCAATGAGCTGCCGATAGAGGGCCGCGGCCGCCAGCGGATCGAGCTCCTCGCAGTCCACCGCGCGGCGGAAGGCATCGGCGTCGGACTCCGATTGGCAGAACGCGAGTGTCGCCGCATCGGCCGGCGGCTCGAAATCCATCAGCAATTGCCCGCTCGGCTCGGCCGCACGGCCGTCTTTCGTCCGCACGATCAGCCGGCCGGCGTCGTCTTCCAGGCAGAGCTCCGCCAGGGGATCGCTGGCCCCGGGCAGCCACCGCGAAAGCTGTGCAACGGCCCGCCGCACCTTGTTCAGGCGGATGCCCGCGGCGGCCAGATCGACCAAAAGGCGGGCGGCGGCGACTTGCCGGAAGTCGAACTGCGGCAGGCCGGCGTTGTCGCCCGTCGCGCGGATCAGCCCGGCGTCGATCCAGCGGTCGAGCTGCGGTCGCGGGAGCTTGAGCATCTCGGCCAGTTGATTCGCGGTGAAACTGCCTCGCACGCCTTCGGCTTGGCGCGTCAGGCCCAGTTCGTCAAGCCACTGCTCCTCGGGAACCACTTTGAGCAGCACGCCCTGCCGCAGCAGCCGGCGGACGCGGGCGAATTGCGGCGTCACGCGGCCGCCGCGCGAAATCGGCGGCGAGCCGCCCCCCAGCACGACAAGGTCTGTCGTGCGCGAAAGATGCTCGGTCAGCTCGTCGCCGTGCGCCGCCGCGATGCGCGCGGCATCGGCCCGCGTCATCGACACGAGCTTTCCGCAAATGACGATTTGCCGCGGCATTTGCCGGCGTCCTTCGGATGCGCTTTGCCTTCGTTGGTCTCCGGATCCCCGCCTCGGGCTCCCGGGTTAAGCGTGAGACCGAACAGCTTACCCAAACGGCAGATTCGGCCGGCTCGGCGTTTCCAGCCCCCCAAGCCGAACGGGTACAGGCGTCAAGTTTGCTAGCACCGCGCTGCCAGCGTGTTAAGCTAGCGGTCCCTCGGGGTCCATTCGCGCCGGGGCGTGAGGTGATTTTATGGCCAAGCCGCTCGTCTTCCAGTGGGGTGATCGCCAGCTCAGCTTCCAGATGAATAAGGTCGATCGGGCGAAGCTCTACGGCTTCAAAGAGAGTGAGGTGCTCGACGACAAGGGCCAGAAGTGCGAGCTGGCGACGCTGGCCTCTGACGGCCAGACCGTCGTCGGCCGCGGCGGCTCGGGCTTTGGCAATCTGACCGTAGACGGCGCCTGGATCGAGAAGGCCCAGCTCACTCCGGTCGATCCGGCGGGGCAGAAGGTGCAGCCGGTCCCCTCGTCGTTCGCCGCGCCGGTGCCGCTAAACGAAAAGGTCCCGCCCGAGGACTATCTCGACTGCGCCGTGCGGTCGATCTATCAGCTCCAGTCGCCGGACGACGTCGGGCCGCTGGCCGCCGAACTGCGGCAGGGTGTGATCTATCGCTTCCCCTACAGCTTTCGCGGCGGGTTGGAGCCGGACCAGGGGTTCCTGCTGGCGAATGCCGAGGGCGAGCTGTTCTGCGCCATCGGCAAGCCGACGAAGGTCGAGTTCCTCAGCCTCGCCCAGGCGGCCGCGGCCTACGAGGAAGAGGAGGCCGGCGAAGAGGACGAGGCCGACGCGATGGATTTCAGTTTGATGTAGGCGGGTGTCAGTTGTCAGTGGTCAGTAGTCAGTTGGCGGGAGTCGGCTATGCCAGAAATCAGTTTGTTCAATTCAGCCGGGCGGGATGCGGTCGTAAACCTGCAGTCGGTCACGACGCCCCTGCGGGTGCGGTGGCTCGATCCGCAGGGGCGGCAGGTCGGCACAGCGCGGGTCGTCAAATCGACGCTCGACCGCGACCTGGAGGCTTTGATCGAAAAGCACGGCGACCTGCGGGCGATCGGCGCGGCGATCCGCGACCAGGACCCGGAGCTGGACATCGAGACGGCCGGACGTCTCCTGAGCGAAACGTCGCGGGTCTATGTCGATCGCGGGCGGAAGGTCGTTCACCGCGCGCAGGAGTGGGAAGTCATCCGCAATCCCGATGGCACCGAGCGGACCCGCCGCCGCAAGGCGATTCCCGATCCCAACGTCGGCGGCGAGACCCCGCCGCTGAAATGGAGCGGCGTCCTGATTCCCAAGCGCGAGGCCGTCCGCAAATTCGTCTTCGTCCAGAAAATGCAGCTGGCCCACATCAACGGCCTGACCTACGACTTCCTGTTTGCGATCGCCAAGGAGCTGGAATCGAAGGAGAGCCTGCTGCTCTTGGGCGGTGGGACCAAGTCGAACCAGCCGCTGATCCTCCGCCGCGGCGGCAGCCAGTTCCGCGGCTTCCTGGAAGGCCGGACCAAAGGTGAGACGTACCGCCTGGTGCTACACCTGTCGAACCTGGAGCTGAAGGCGCCCGAGGAAAAGGATTCTCCCGAGCAGCCCGCGGAGGAGAAGGCCACATGACAGTGCTGCTCGATCGCGGCCGCGTCGAAATCAAGCTCGCCGACTACGGCACCGCGCCGGCCACCGCGCTGGCCGATCCGCTGCTGCTGGGCCGCGTGCAGGACTACCGCCGCGGGGCGGCCGCGCGGCTCTATCCGCTCGACGGCCCGGCGATCCTCGAAAAAGTCCCCCTGGGCGAATTCCACGTCAGCCGCAAGATCGACGGCGAATTCACCGTGCTCGTCTTTCGCCAGGGCGAGGCCTTCACGCTCAATCCCGGTGGCACCGTCCGCGTCGGGCTGCCGGCGCTGGAGGAAGCGGCCCGCCTGCTCTCGAAGGCGGGTGTCAAGGAGGCCATGCTGGCCTGCGAGCTGTACGCCGCCCGCGAGGACCGCCGCAGCCGCGTGCACGACATTGTCAGCCTGGCCGGCAAGCCGTCGAAGACTGCCGAGCTGGAGCAGATGCACCTGGCGGCGTTCGACATTATCTCGCTGAATGGCTCGCCGCCGCCGGTGGCGTTTGCTCAAACCTGGCAACAAATCTCGAAGCTGCTCGACAAGGGTCAGCGAATCCGCCCGGTCGAGGCTCGCTGGCTGGAGAAGCCCGACGCCATCCGCGAACTGTACGACGAGTGGGTCGAGAAGGAAGGGGCCGAGGGGATCGTCTGCCGCAGCGACGCCGCCGGCAGCTTCAAGATCAAGCCGCGGCACAACCTCGACGTGGCGGTGATCGGCTTCGCCGAGTCGTCGGGCGACCGTACGGGCCTCTTGCACGACATGCTGGTTGCTCTGCTTCGCAAGGAAGGCACGTTCCACGTGCTGGGCCGCGTCGGCGGCGGCTTTACCGACGAGCAGCGAAAGGAGCTGCTCAGCGATCTGAAAGACATGGTCGTCGAGAGCGAGTATTCCGAGGTCAGCTCCGACCACGTCGCTTACCAGATGGTGCGGCCCGAGTGGGTCGTCGAGATCAGCTGTCTCGACCTGGTCTCGCAGAACACTCGCGGCGGCACCGTCGGCCGGATGGTCCTCGACTGGCACGCCAACAACGGGCATTCGATCTACCGGGCCCTCCGCCGCCTGCCGCTGGCCAGCGTGATCTCGCCGCAATTCGTCCGCCGCCGCGACGACAAGCAGGTGCAGCCCACGGACGTGCGGATCAGCCAGGTGGCCGACCTGGTCGAGCTGCCGCAGGCCGAGAAGGACGCCCGGCAGCTCATCTATCCCCAGAGCGAGCTCTTGCGGCGCGAAGTGTTCGTCAAGGAGCTCAAGGGCGAGCAGATGGTCCGCAAGCTCGTGCTCTGGAAGACCAACAAGGAGCAGGTGGCCGAGGACTTTCCGGCGTACGTGGTGCACCTGACCGACTTCAGCCCCAACCGCAAGGACCCGCTGGCCCGCGAGATTCGCGTCTCCAGCAGCCTGGAGCAGATCCAGCAGCTCTGCGAGCAGCTCAAGGCTGAAAACATCACCAAGGGCTGGAATTCGTACACGTCGGCGATTCCCGCAACTCCTGCCCCGCCGGCGAAAGAGCCGGAATCCCCCAGCCGCAAGTTCGCCGCGAGCGAGACCGAGCCGCCGCCCAAGCCCAAGCCGAAGGGCCGGAAGAAGTCCGGGTGATCGGACGGCCGCAATTACGGCGCGATCTCGATCATAAAACTCTGCCGGGCCGTGCCAACAGTTTCCACGCGCGACTGCGTGGCCTTTTCGATGCCCCACTGCAGATGCGCCGGGTCGAGGCTCCGCTGCTCGCGCTCAAGCTTGGTGGCGACGACAACCTCGGCCCGCCCGGCGCGGTCTGGTTTGCCCGACAGCCTGCCGGTG
Organism: Pirellulaceae bacterium; assembly: GCA_035649715.1. Lineage (GTDB taxonomy): Bacteria > Planctomycetota > Planctomycetia > Pirellulales > Pirellulaceae > CAYLLN01. The sequence continues at coordinate 5,376 of DASRJB010000927.1, read as the reverse complement.
GCCGGGTCGATGCTGAGCCACGCCGGTCCGCGCACGATTTCGAATCGCGGCTGCTCGACGTCCCAGTAATTCATTTTCTCCCGGCCATCGACGACGCGGGTCCGCATGTCGCCCAGCGAGCGAATGGCGCTCACGTCGTAGCGAAACTCTTCGCCGGTTCGCGTCTGGGCCGGCGGCTTGCTGTGAATGACGGGCCGCGGCGCGGCAACATAGTCCGAAGGCCCGCTCCGCTTGCCGTCGTCATCGACGGCGACGACGCGGTAAAAGGCCTTGTTCGCCGCCAGCGCCAGGCCCGGCCCAATCACAGTCAGCTGGGTAGCCTTCGTTTCCGCCAGGAAATTCCCGGGAAACTGCGTGGGCGACTCGGTCGCAGTCTTGGCTCGGAAGTCGTACAGGCCAGCCGCGACGCGGAAAGTCTCGTCGCTGACCGAGAATCCCTTTTCGTCGCTGGCATAGACTCGATAGGCCGCCGGCCGGCGCCCCAGCGAGTTGGGCTTCCACCTCAGGATGCCAACGCTCTTCTCCGCGTCGTAGTCCAGGGCGAGGTTCTGAGGCGGTGCGGGCCCGCGCGGCGTGAAACTCCAGGTTTTGCTCCAATCGCCCCACACGCCGCGGGCATCCTTGGCCCGCACGTGCCAGTAGTACTGGCGGTCGGGATTCAACTCGCCGGGGGCCTGGACTGTGAAGCGAGGCGCGCCGGAGTCGCTGGTGCGCGAGATCAGCCTCGCAAAACTCATCGAGAGCGGCCATTTCATGTCGGCCCGCGCGGAGAGCTCAAAGTGATAGTCGGCGATCGGCTCGCCGTCCGGATCGGCCGCCGGCTGCCACTCGAAGACCACGTCCGTCCCCGCGGCCTCGCCGCCGTCCGTGGGACGGACGGGAACAGCCGGGGCAGCCGGCGGCGCGCTGGCCGAGCGCTCGACCCACTCGTGCGTGATCCGCACGCGGCGCTCGCCCTGTGATTCGTCGGTGTAGGTGAACTGGTTTTCGCCGACGGCCATTTCCGGCAGCGACAGCGGAGCCATCTGCAGGTCGTTCACGATCGCCAGGCTGCGGAGCCGCGCTGCGCCGGAGAGGCGGCAGCGCAACTGGTAGGTGTAGCGCCCTGTCCCGACCGGCGGGAAGAAAGGATCGAGATCGGGGCCGGCCTGTTCCCATGTTTTGCCGTCCCACGAGAGATCCAGCAGAGCGCCGATTCCCTGAACTTCAAGCTTCCCTCCCACGAGCACGTACGGCGAGCGGATGGTCCAGATGATCTCACCGGTCTTTCCTTCCTCGGCCGCCAGTCCATCCGCGACTGAGACGAAGCCCTCGGCGGAATCCGCGCCCTTTCGCCACGCCGCCTTGGAGAAATTCGGCCGGTATTCCCAGAGCCCGTTGCAGACCCGCTCGGCGAACTTGTGGCGCGCGGAGCCAAAGCATTTCGCGGGTTCGGTGTGGCCCCACCGCCAGACGAGGGCCTCGCCGGGCCGCAGCGTCATGTTCATCGCCGGGGTTTTGTCGGCGTTGCGGTCGCCGGCGACTTCCCCCTCGAACACGTAGATCGACGCTTCCCACTCGTCGCCGGCCCGCGCCGCTGGGCGGAGGATGCCCTGCGTGTGCGTCCGCTTGATCAGGTCGTGGTCGCGGACGAGGTCCTGCTCGCCGGCGATCGTTTCGTTGTCGCGCAGCAGATACAGCGAGTGCATGTCGCCGTCGAACAGGTGCCAGCCCCCGTCGTAGAAGACCTGCGTGACGCAATGCCCCACGAGGCGGGCCGGGGCCACCTTCAGGCCCGCCGCCTTCCACAGCCCGGCCAGGCAGATCGAATCGTTGCCGCACGTGTTGTGACCGTAGACGTTCAGCACCTTCACAGGGCTGGCCAATTCGCGGTTGTCCCCTTCGTAGTGAAACCGCAGCTGGACTTGCTGCCACCAGAGGGCCATCGCTTTTTCGCGGTCGCTCATATCGGGCTGGGCCGCGCGGGCGACGATGGCCTGAATCGTGCGGAAGTCGTTGCTCCCGTTTGACAGCCAGGGGTTGACGACGTCCGACTGGCCGACGTTTTCCATCCGCACGCTGCGGTTCGATTCCCAGGTTTGCTCAAACGGCGTCCAGACGCCTTGCGGCGAGCGGCAATTCCGCCCGTCCATCGTGCCGCCCTGCGCGACGCGGTATTCCTGCTTGCCGGCAGCGATCTCCTGCACGTGCCGCTTCGGTGCGTCGCTGGGGTGGCGATTGGAATTCCACGGCGCGAGCTCCTGGCCGCAGAGCGCCATCGGCAAGAACAGCAGGCAGAGCGTGAATCGCATGGCATCTTCCGCGGTCGGGTTTAGGGGCGGGTCAGCTGAGCCAGCGCGTTCTTCAGCAGCGTGCGAAATTCGGTGCGCTCAAAGTCGGCGGGGTGGCCCAGCGACGTGTAGAACGACTGGCCGCCGTCGGCGCGGCGGAAAGTCCAGGCCACCGGCTGCTCCTCGGCCACGCCCTCAACCTTGCCGCGGAGCAATTCCGTCGCGCCGGCCGCCAGCGGCGCGGTCTGATAGAGTCCGCCGCCGCCCGGAAACTGCGTTGCGTCGATGCCCTTCAGGATCGCGTGCTCCCGCGCCGCTGCCAGCGGCCAGATCGTCGCCTTCAGCCGCGGGGCGTGATGGTTCGTGTAGCTGCCGCCAAAGACGTCCGCGTCGAGTGTCGGCCAATCCGCCAGCCCGGCCGGCGGCGGCTGATTGCGAAGGTGAAACGCGTGGCTGGCGGTGCGGATGCCGATCACCGGCTTGCCGGCCGAGACGTGTTTCTTGATAACTGCCAGCTCAGCCGGCGGCAGCGGGCGTCGGCGAGCGCTGATCAGCAATAGATCGGCGCTGGCCACGGCGTCCAAGCCTGGGAAGCTGGCCTTGCTCGTCTCGTCCAAAAAGATCAAGGGCACCCGATAGTCCTTGCCGAGCTCTTCCGCGGCGAACTTGGGCAGCGTGGTCGCCGTTTGATATTCCTCCTCGCCCAGCAGGATCGCCACCGTCGGCCGCGTGTCGGCCGGGAAACGATATTCCTTGCCGTCCAGGAAATCGCCGCTGGTCAAGGACGGGCACCAGAACCGCTCGATGTGCTGTACGACCAGGTCGGTGCCGGTGAAGTGGCTGACGAACGGCGCCTGGGCCGGGTTGTACATCGTGTCGGTCAGGTCGCGCATCAGGGCGACATTCATCCCCTGATAGACCATCTGCCGGATCGAGAACGGCCGGCCGAGGACGCACATGTTCGTGTGCACGCCCATCACGATCAGGTTCTTGATGCCCCGCTGCCGCATCAAGTAGTACGCTTCGACCGAATCGGTAATGGCGTCGCCGTCCATAATCTCGAGCGTGGCAATCTGCCGCGTCCAGGGATACGGATCGCCCTTCTTCCAGGTCCGCGCGCAATCGCAGGGGTCGCTGTCGTCGATCGGCAGCTGCCCTTCGCGCTCCTTGTCGAGGTAGCACCAGCGAATCAGCGGCCGCTCCGTGGCGACGGGCGGGGCCGCCAGGGCCAGCTTGCGGCCGGGATGATCCTTGTAGAAGGCCATCGTGTCGCTGGGACAATGGATGATGAGCACGCCGCGCTTCCGGGCCGCTTTCAGGACTTCGTTCATGCGAGGGGCCATCTGCGCGACGCGCTGTGCCGCGTTGGGGCAGGTGTGGTCGTCCCACATGTCGCAGACGACGATCGCCGTCTCGCTCGGATTCCACTCAGCGTCTTTCGTGATGGCGTGGAACCGGCCCGATCCTGCGGCCGTCTCCTGCCGGGACCGCAGGTGCAGTGTCAGCGGCTCCGCGGCTGCCAATGACCAATGACCAAGCACCAAATAACAAACCAATCCCAATGTTCGAAGGCTTAATGATCGAAACGGCATGGTTTGGAACATTCTCATTTTGAAGTTTGGTGCTGGTTTGTAATTTGATGCTTCACTTCAGCTCCGCTGCATCCGTTGCCCACCGCTTGAGAATCTCGTAGCCGCGGTCGCCGGGTTTGTAGCGCAGGCCGCCCTGGTGGCCGTCTTCCTTGCCGGTCTGAATATTCAGTGGCTTGCGGAGGACCTTGCTCCCCGCCGGGTCGCTCTTGTCGATCCGCTCCAGCAGCGTGCGGTAGTTGCTCCAGATGCCCGCCGGCGACAGGTACCTCGTGCGGCGGTCGGGAGCCTCCAGCGACATCGACGGAATCTTGCCGCCGCCGTGGCACGAGAAGCAGGAGTTGCCGTCGCCGCGGTTCTCGCGGGCCAATTCGGGCACGACGAAGTCGCGGAAATAGGTGAAATTCCGCCGCCGCCGGTCATTCAACTCCAGCTTCGGCTCAGCAGCATCCTCGCTCACCGCCCGCATCAGGTCGCGCTCGAACGCCTCGGGCAAGAGCCGGCGCAAACTGCCGGCGTCGATGCGGCCGGCGGCGGCGATCACCTCCGGGGTCGAATAGAGGGCTGGCTGATAGAGCATCGAAACCGCCACCGCGCGGGCCCGGCGGTCGGCGCTGGGATCGAGGTTTCGCGTGACGAGTCCGAGCGCATAGCGGTGCAGCTCGCTGGAACCGTCTGCCGCGGCCGACTGGCCGACCTCGGGCAGCCGTGCGTTGTAGGTGAGCATCCAGCCGGCGCTGGGCAGCCAGAACGATTCTTCCAGCGGGCTGCTGAACTCCTTCGGCGCCATCGCCAGCAGCGTCGGCGTGTGGAAGTCGGGGTTCGCAGCCAGGATGCGGCCGAGCTGCTCGGCCAGGAACCACTGCGTGTCGCTGGCCGGGTCGTCCAGCTTGGGAATGAGCAGGTTGAAGAACTCGCGCTGGCGGCCTTCCGACGTGGGCATGTCCCAGCGGGCTTGCGACAGCTGCCGCACGGTGGACCGCGTGACTTGTCGGCGGCCGTCGTCGGTCCGGGCATTGGCGTGAATCCGCTCGATCAGCGGGCCGACGAATTCGGGCGAAGTCGGCAGAATCACCGCCCGCGGATCGGAGAGCGAACTGGCGGCGATCGGCCGCAGAGCCTCCGGTCCCTTGATCGAATACTCCAGCAGCTTGTTCTGCACCCCTTCGTGGATCACGTTGGCGGCCGCTTCGACCGACAGCCGAACCGCCCGCTCGTCTCCCGCCTTCTCGGCCGCTTCCCAAAAACGGGCGATCGAGCGGCCGACCGCCGTGGACGCGCCGGGCGTGGCGTAGCCCAGTTGGCCGGTGCCGTTGGAGCCGTAGGATGCGTTGTAGTAGGTCGCGGCTGCACCGGTCAGCCGCCGGCCGACCAGGTCGGCCGAGTCCGATTCGAGCAGCGGCCCGATCGCGGCGAACAAGTCGGCCAGCTCCGGGTACGGATTGTCGTAGTTCGCCGCCGAGCGGTTGCCGTTGACGATGAAGAGGGCCTGAAGCTGGTAGCGTTTGGCGTTTTCG
>DASRJB010000926.1:0-3390 GCA_035649715.1 Pirellulaceae bacterium | reverse complement strand
AGGAACGCATCGTCGATGATCCAGGGCGTGCCGACGTTGCGGCCGTCGTCCTGGTTGATGACGTTGTAGAAGAACGTCTGGAAGCTGTGGGCCCGGTAGCCATAGCACCAATGGCTGCCGACGCAATCGTCCTTGGTCAAGTCGTCGATCCCCTCGCGGGCGAAGAAGTGGCAGGCCCCGTCGGGAGTCACCGACATGCCCAGCGTGATCCACGTTTCCGGCTTGAAGACGAGCGAGGGCAGGTCGCGGCCGCCGCCGTCGGCCCGGACCCACGTCCGCACTTGAAAAGTCCGCTCGCCATCCTTGATCCCGCGTTCCTGATGCAGGAAGAACCCCGGCCAGTATTCCTCCTCTTTCGATTTCTTCCCGAAGCCCAGGCAGCCGATGCGGTAGCCGAAGGTGGCCCCGTCGCGGTATTCCCAGCGGCTGGCCGGGGCGATGAACACGCGGCAGACGCAGTTGGGGCTCCAACTCACCGGGATCGTGCTGCCGAGGGCGCCGGCCACGTTGTGGAGCAGGTCGTCCTGCTGCTGTTCGTGGGATAGCCTGCCGGGGACGCCGGAATTCAGCGACTGGACGAGCATCGCGCCGTGGCTGCCGACCGGGCCGCCGGGGGGCGTCTGCACGCGGCGGACATAATCGGGGGTGCCCCGCTTGGCCCCTTCCACCCACAGGTTGTTTTTCGAATACGCCCCCGGCTCGCGGACGCGGTCGTCGATGTTGAAGCTGCTCTTGGGATGTTGCGGGTAATAGGCCCAGTCCTCGGCCTCGAAGTCGTCACCCGTCCGCGCGATCCGGACACCCGTGCCGGGCACGATGGCCGCATAGCTGCCGTACGGCGCCGCCTGGGCAGACCTCAGGGCGAGCGAGGCGCCCGCGGCTAGCGAACCCAGCGCAAACTGACGGCGGGACAGGAGCAGCGCCATAGAATGGCTCCCTGAACGTGTGGCCTGGCCGCAGACTTTGCCGGACCGGCAGCGTCCGCGACGGTTGGCCCAAGGCGGGTAGATCGACTGCGGAAATATCGGATCGGACGCGCCAAGCCGTCCAGCAATTCGCGCCGGCACGTTGCGCCCTGACGTTATGCCCGGTTCGCGTGGCGCGGCCGCGGCGGTAAATTATGCGGGAAGCAAAGAATTAACCCGTCGTTTAACCCCCAGCCGGAGGCGATGGCGACTATCGCTGACGACTCATGAGCCGCAAACGCCAAGACCGCCAGGATCAGCAAGCAGGCGCCAGCGATTCGCCGCGCGCTGAGCGCCTGCAAAAAGTGCTGGCAGCGGCGGGCGTCGGCAGCCGGCGGGACTGCGAAGAGATGATCGTCCAAGGCCGCATCACGGTCGATCGGCAGATCGTGACCGAACTGGGGACGCGCGTCGATCCGCTCCAGCAGGAGATCCGCGTCGATGGCGAGGCGCTCCGCCGGCCGCAGCGGCTGTACTACGTGGTCAACAAGCCCGTGGGGGTGGTCTCGACCAGCGACGATCCGGCGGGGCGGACGCGGGTCATCGATCTCGTGCCGACCGAGGAGCGGGTGTTCGCCGTCGGCCGGCTCGACCGCAGCAGCGAGGGCCTGATCCTGGTTACCAACGACGGCGAATTCGCCAACCGCATCACGCATCCGCGCTACGGCGTCGAAAAGACCTACGCGGTGCGCGTCGCCGGCGCGGCCGAGCCCAAGCAACTGGCCCGGCTGAAGAAGGGCGTGCACCTGGCCGAAGGTTTCGCCAAGGCCCAGGCGATCACCGTCAAGAGGAAGCACGGCCAGAGCACCGACCTGGTCATCGTGCTCAACGAAGGCCGCAACCGCGAAGTCCGCCGCATCCTGGCCCGCGTCGGGCACAAGGTGCTGGCCCTCAAGCGGATCGCCGTCGGCCCAATCAAGCTGGCCGATCTGCCCGTCGGGGCGTGGCGGCGGCTGATGCCCAACGAGGTCGAGTTGCTGCTCAGTGCGGCCCAGGAGAAGCGGCGGGCGGCGAAGCGGGGGTCGGGAGTCGGGGGTCGGGCGTCGGAAGAGAAGTCCAAGGTTCAAGGTTCAAAGTTCAAAGTTGCGGAAGAGCAGTATGTGCAGAAGGCGGCGCTGTTGGCGGAGCCGCTGTCGCTGGATGACTTGTTGCGGGACGATTTGGATGAGGCGAACGTCGGTGGACCGCTGGTTGAAGACGCGGGCACGGAGGTCACCGTAGAGGAGGGCGGTGAGCTCGTGCGGGCGGACGTGATCGATTACCCGGATGAGGCCCCGCCGCCCCCGGTCAACGCGCCGCGGCAGCAGCCCGAGCGTGGCAAGTTCCAGAAGCAGGCCGGCGGCAAGCGCGATCGCGGCAAGCGTGTCGGCGGCAAGCGTGTCGGCGACAAGCGTGCCGGCGACAAGCGTATTGGCGGCAAACGCGGCGGCGGCAAGCCGGGGTTTCGCGCCAAGCACGCGCGGACGGGGAAAAACTTTCAGCAAAAGCAGCGCCGCGGCAAGCGTGACGGCCAGCGAAAGGGACGCCGCGGATGACGAGCCCCCTGCACGCCGAGTTCTACGCCGACCAGGCGGTGCAAGTCGCGGCCCCCATCGTAGAAAACGTCCGCCTGGCCAGGGACACCTATCGCGTCCGCTTCCACGCGCCCCAGATCGCCCGCCGCATCACGCCGGGGCAGTTCGTCATGCTGCGGATCGCGGATCTGAACGATCCGCTGATCGGCCGGCCGCTGGCGCTCTATGACACGGCGCTTTCCGCCGCCGGCGAGCTCGAAGCCGTCGATGTCGTCTACCTGGTGAAGGGCAAGCTCACCAGCCGGCTGTGGCAGCTGCAGCCCGGCCAGCGCCTCGACGTCTGGGGCCCGCTGGGCAATGGCTTCTGCCACCACTCACCACTCACCACTCACCACTCACCCGGGCCCATTCCCACTGAGCACCTCATCATGGTCGCGGGCGGGATCGGTCAGACGCCGTTTCTGGCGCTGGCCCAGGAGGCCCTGCACAAGAAGCGCTATGGCGATCCGCCGCGCGACGCGCCGCGGGCGCTTCGCGTCACGTTTTGTTATGGCGCTCGCACGGCCGATTACCTCGCCGGCGTTGAGGATTTCCAGCGGCTGGGTATCGACGTGCGGCTGGCGACCGACGACGGCAGCCGCGGGCATCGCGGCTTCGTCTCGGACCTGCTTAAGCAAGTTCTGGCGGAGCATCACGGCCGGCCGCGGATCGTCTGTTGCGGCCCGGAGCCGATGATGGAGGCCGTCGCCAAGATCGCACACGCGGCGCAGGTCCCCTGCCAGGTCTCATTGGAAACGCCGATGGCCTGCGGCATCGGCATTTGCTTCACGTGCGTCGCCAAGGTGAAGCAACCCGCCGGCGGCTGGGACTACAAGCGGACCTGCGTGGAAGGCCCGGTGTTCGACGCGGAA
>DASRJB010000925.1:0-3755 GCA_035649715.1 Pirellulaceae bacterium | reverse complement strand
ACAGTCCGAGTCGAACTTCAGAAACCCACAATTCCGTCGCGACGCTGGTGCGGTGCAGGCAGAGCTAATGCGATTTTGCGAGACCTGTTCAGAGCCCTTTTGACGCTTCTAACGCTAATCTGAATTTGAGCTCTGGCAATTTAACTTAAGTCGTGTTAGGGAAGTGATTTGCAGCAGACGCATCAATGCGAGACGCGCTAGCAAAGACCCCCTGGTTAGGGCCTGTTCAGCGTTGTGAGAACTTTGCCCCGCTACCTCGCCGGCTGATACGTAATCCACATCGGCGAGACCCAGACGAGCTCGCCGTCGGACTGTTCGCCGCGGATGTAGTAGTAGCTCTCCTTGCCGGGCTCGGGCTTGGGATCGGTCCAGGTCAGCTCCAGCTCGGCCTGTTGCGGAGCTTCGAGCGGAATCTCGACATCGTCCTTCACCAGCGTCACTTTCGCGAACGGCGCGGTGCCGGCGAGCTTGACCTTCACGGTTGGGGGAACCGTGCTCGTGAAAGCGTCGCCCATCAGGTGCTCCTTGCCGCCGGAGGTGCAGCGATAGTCGGCGATGATGTTGTCGGTCGCCGCATAGGTGTGCCGCTGCTTCATCGCGGCCAGGATCGCGTCGCGCGAGTTCTTCTCGGCATAGACCAGGGCGTAGCTGATGTGCGTCGAGCCGTGGTCGCTGCTCGACTGGAACGAGAACTTGTAGCCCTTGAGCAGGGCCAGGTTGACGAAGCCCTTGGGCTCCCAGCCGCCGATGGCGTCGTCGGCCGTCGGGCTGCGCGGAGCGCCGGGCCGTTCGTAGTTTTGCCGCGCTCCCTGATAGATCTCGACCATCGGCTCGACAGCCGGGTCGTTGTCGCGCCAGTCGGTGCCCATGCTGGTGGCGCTGGTGTGCACGGCGCAGACGCCGTCAAACAGCTTCAGGTACTTGTACATCAGCTGCGTATCGGGCGCGTGGATCTCGTTGTCGCGGTCGGTGATCGGCAGCCGCGGGAGAGTGCGGATGCCGCGGCGGGTGAAGACGACGTTGCGGTGCCCCTCGGGGTAGCGCACGCTCCGTTCGTAAGTGAAGGGCGGCTCGAACACTCCGGGAAGGTGGAAGGCGTCGGTCGTCTTCTGCGTCAGCCACCAGGGATATTCGCGGTGGCCGCCGTTGTCGTGGTCGCCGCAGCCGAGCCAATCCATCGCGGCCACGTCGATCGCGTATCGCCACATGTCCTCCAGCGGGCCGTCGTTGCCGCCGTCGCCGCTGATCTCGGTGTGCCGGTGGAATTCGCCGCGGACAATTTGCAGGTTCTTCCCGCCGATTTGAGCGCGGTAGCCGCGAATCCGCTCGATCTCGGCCCGCTCCTTCACTGTAGCGTCGCTCGGCACGGCGCTCGGATCGGGGGGCGTCGTCGACACGACGAGGGTCGCCGGCTTGGCGTCGCCGCCGATCTCCAGCCGGCTGAGGTACAGGTCGTTGTCGAACGGATCTTCGCCGACCAGATTCCCCTGGGCATTCGCGCCGCGCTGGTTGACGTGCCGGTCCTGCCGGTGGTCGCTCGAGTGGGCGACGAGCAGTCCGCCGCCCGGCAGCGGGACAGCCGCGGGGCTGTTGTAGAGCAGGTTGTCGGTGTGCGGCACGAGGATCGGGCCGACCCAGGCGTTGCCGTCGTAGTAGGTCGCGTGCGTCATCCAGACCGAGCCGATCTGGGCCCGGAAATCGTTCTGCCGCGCGCGGGCCAGGAGCCAAATCCGGCCGCCGGCGTCGCAGAGCAGGCGGGCGATGTTGTTGTGCACGTTGTTGCGGGCAGCCTCGGCTTCCTGGCCGGCGGTCCGCGATTCCGCACCGGGCTCGATCGCCGGGACTCGGACGTTGTTGATCCTCCGCCGCGGCAGCACGCCGGGCAGGGCCTGGGCCACGAGCTGCGGCGGCTCCATCCACTGGCCGCCTTTCAGCACGGCGAGCCCGATCTGCCGGTCCTTGTATAGGCCAATGCCCTTTCGCTGCACGAGCGCGCCCCAGTCTTTGCCCCAGGTCGGACCGCTCTGCTCCCAGGCGACCCACAGCGCGCCTTCGCGGTCATAGGCGATCGCCGGGCGGGCTTCATAATCGGCCGAGTTGACGACGGGCCGGGCCTCGCCGCCCTTGGCTGCGGCGTCGAACTCACGCACGAACACGTCATAGTCGCCCTTGTCATAGGTGTCCCAGGCGATCGCGACCTTGCCGCCGCCGGACTTCGTCGTCGCAATTGCCGGGGCCCAGCAATTTCGCGAGTGCGTGCTGATCGTCATCTCCGGCGACCAGCCGCCGGACGTCTGGCGGCGGGCGAGAATCTTGAAGCTGCCTTGGCGAGCGCCCTGCCAGGCGATCCAGACGTTGCCGGCTGGGTCAGTTGCTGCCACGGGCCAGACGTCGCTTTCGGACGATTCCGAAATGCGGACGGTTTCGCCCAGCTTGCCGGCCTTCAGCGGGCGGGCGTAGATGTCGAAATTGGCCGTGGGGTTGTTGGGGAACGGTTTGTAGTTCTTGTTCTGCGACCAGAAGATCCAGGCCGTGCCGTCGCCTGCGACGGCGACCGCGCTCTTATAGATGTCCGCGCCGCTTTCGGTCACGGCCAGCGGCTCGCCGCTGGCGCCGCCCTTCACGACTCGCACCAACAGTTGATCGCCGCCCGGCGCGTCGGCGAGGAACTGCAAATCGTCTGGAGCCGTCTGCCAGGTCCGCGCCCGCTCGTTGCGGTCGATGCCGGGCGTGTAGCTGGCGCAGACGACGTAGACCGTGCCGTCCGGTGCGGCGGCGGCGCTGGGATAGTCGTCGTCGGTCTTGCGGTCGGTGGAAACCTGCCGGGCCGCGGCGATCCGCTCGACTTCGACCGCGCCGTCGAGCTTCTCGACGACCTTGCCATACGGAATCTCGGCCAGCGTGATCGTGAAGTCGCCCTGCGCAGTCTTCACCGAGACAACCGATGTCTCATCAACATTCGCCAGCGTCAGCAAGACGCCGTTGTCGGCAAGAGCCGCGCCCGCGGCGGCCTTGGCCTTCTGGTTCGCGGCCGCTTTGGCTTTCTGCTCGGGCGTTTTGGCCTTGTTCGCCGCTTGCTTGGCCTTGGCCTTTGCCTTCTGAGCATTCGTCCGCGCCACTGCCGCGGGCCGCGTCGAGGCGGTCCAGCCCTCGGTGCCATTGGCCCGGTCGGTCAGCTCGAATCGCCAGCCGCTGATCGCTGCCACCTGGCCCGGCTTGACGCTCACCGTGCCGTCCCACTCCTGCGGCTCCTTGTCGGTCAAGCCGAAGCGGATTCGCACGCCCACTTCGGCAGCGACCGATGGTCGATCGAACGCCAGCATCGTCACAAACACGGTCAAAGAGGCCAGCACGGCAGGCGAGGAGGTTTTCATCGGTCGCTCAAGTGTGGGAGAGATTTCGTTCGGCGCGATTCTACATCGTCTGCAAGCGATCTCAAGCCAGGCTGGTATTCGTTGTTTGAATTTCGACATTCGACATTGGGCTATACTGGGTGCATGTCCGTCATCGAGATCGAGCGGCTCTCCAAGTCGTACCGCGTGTACCAGAAGCAGGACGGGCTGTGGGGGGCGATGCGCGGCCTGTGGCGCCGCGAGTATCGCGAGGTGCGGGCGGTCCGGGAAGTCAGCCTCCGAGTCGAGAAGGGCGAGTTCGTCGCGTTTCTCGGACCCAACGGAGCGGGCAAGACCACGACGCTCAAGCTCCTTTCGGGCGTGATCTATCCGACGAGCGGCACGGCCCGCGTGCTGGGCTAT
>DASRJB010000924.1:0-13980 GCA_035649715.1 Pirellulaceae bacterium | reverse complement strand
GTTCGGATTTCAGCCGGCGGCGGGCGACGCCTGGAATGAGCAGCCAGAGATTACGCTCTATGCCGGCTCGATGCTGCGGCCGGCGATCGAGAAGACGATCACCGAGTTCGAGCAGCGCGAAGGCGTCCGCGTCACGCGAGTCTACAACGGCTGCGGCATTCTGGTCGCCCAGATGAAGGCCGGCGAAGTCCCCGACGCCTATTTCGCCTGCGACTCGGAGTTCATGAAGCAGGTGCAGCCGCTGTTTCGCAATCCGCTGAACGTCTCCCAGAACGAGCTCGTGATTCTGGTGCACAAGGGCAACCCGCTGGGGATCGCCTCGCTGAAGGACCTGGCCAAACCGAATATCCGCGTCGGCATCGGCCACGAGAAGCAGTGCGCGATGGGCTGGCTGACGCAGCGTACCTTCGACGAGACCGGCTACAAGAGCGAGCTGATGAAGAATGTCGTCGTGCAGACGCCCACCGGCGACATGCTCGTCAACCAAATGCGCTCCGGTTCGCTCGACGCCGCCGTCGCCTATATCAGCAACGCTGCCGGGGCGGGCGACGCCCTCGACGCGATCCGCATTCAGGGCATTCCCTGCTCCGTCGCCACGCAACCCTTCGCCGTGGCCAAGGACTCGGCCCACCAGCAGCTCGTCCAGCGGCTGCTGGCGGCGATTCGGGCCGAGTCGTCGCACCGGCGTTTCACGAGCGAGGGATTCCAGTGGCTTGCCGAGGGGCCGCCGGCACATGAGTGACCAGCCCGCCGCCCCAGCCGCCCACCGCGCCGGCTCGGATGTGCCCTTTTATGTCGTGATGGGCGGGCTCGGCGGGAGCTACGTTGTCCTGATCGTGCTGCTGCTGGCGGCCGACCTCGCGTTCACGTCGCCGGGGCACTTTGCCGCCGCGCTGGCCAAGCCGGAGATCCAGTACGCGATCCGTCTGACGCTGGTCTCATGCACGATCTCGGCGCTGCTTTCGATTTGGGTGGCTACGCCGCTGGGATATTTGCTGTCGCGATTTCAGTTTCGAGGACGGTGGTTGATCGACACGATCATCGACATTCCGATCGTCCTGCCGCCGCTGGTGATCGGGCTCAGCCTGCTGATCCTCTTTCACCTGCCGGTCGCCGGAACGAACCTGGAGACGTTCCTGCAGGAGCACGTGAGCATTGGCCGCCGGCCATTCCGCGTGACTTACGCCCAGCCGGCCGTGGTGCTGGCCCAGTTCGCCGTGGCCTGCGCGTTCGCCGTGCAGACGATGCGGGTGACCTTCGACCAGATCGATCCGCGGGCCGAGCAGGTCGCCCTCACGCTCGGCTGCCGCCGCAGCCAGGCGTTTTTGCAGGTCGCCCTGCCGCAGGCCTGGCGGGGGATGATCGCGGCGACGACGGTCGCCTGGGCCCGTTCGCTGGGCGAGTTCGGCCCGATCCTCGTTTTCGCCGGCGCGACGCGGATGAAGACCGAAGTGCTCTCGACAACCGTCTTCCTGGAGCTGAGCGTCGGGCAGCTAGAAGCGGCCGTTGCCGTATCGCTGCTGATGGTCATCGCCGCGATGACGGTGCTGGGCATCGTGCGGCTCTTGGGCGCGAGGGCCGCGACATGATCGAGCTGGACGACATTTCGATCCGCTCCGGCTCGTTCGAGCTGCGGCGCGTGAGCCTGTCGATCCCGGCCGGCTCGTACGCCGTACTGATGGGGGCGACGGGCCAGGGGAAGACGACGATCCTGGAGGCGATCTGCGGCTTGCGGACGGTGACAGGCGGCCGCGTGCTGTTGGGCGGAGTCGATGTCACGCGTCGCAAGCCGGCCGATCGCGGCGTGGGCTACGTTCCGCAAGATTTGGCTCTATTTCCGATGATGACCGTCCGCGGGCACCTGGAATTTGCCCTTCGCGTGCGGCGCTGGCCGGCCGCGGCGATCGGCCCGCGCGTGACTGAGCTGGCCCAGGAGCTGGGCATCGAGCCGCTCTTGGCCCGAGACGTCCGAAGGCTCAGCGGCGGCGAAGCGCAGCGCGTGGCCCTCGGCCGCGCGCTGTCGTTCCGGCCGCAAGTGCTCCTGATGGATGAGCCGCTCAACGCGCTGGACGAAGCGACTCGCGACCGCCTGTGCGAGCTGCTAGGCAAGGTGCAGAGCGCGAGCCACCTCACGACGCTACACGTGACCCACAGCCGGGCCGAGGCCCGCGCGCTGGCCGATCGGCTGATTGTCCTAGAGGGCGGCCAGCTGTACGAGCGGCCGGTAGCCGACCTGGAGCAATTGCCCGACGAAATGCTGGAAGGGACCCCCAGGCGATGAAAGTCCGCGTGCAATTCACCGCCCAGCTTCGCACGGCCCTAGGCAGAGCGGCGGAAGAGGTCGAGCTGCCGGAAGGGAGTAGCGTGGCGGAGCTGCTCCGGCAATTGGTGAACCGTTTCGATGGCGCAGCCCCGCATCTGCTCAAGCCCACGGGAGAGCCGCAGAGCAGCCTGTTGATCGTGATCAATGAGGCGGTCGCAACCACTCAGTCCGTGCATCTTCGCGCCGGCGATGTCGTGACGCTGTTGCCTCCAATTGCGGGAGGCTAGGAGCAAAGGAGCTTTTCCAGCGCTTGAATAAGACTGCGTACCCAGTACTCAGCATAGAGCAAGGGCGCCGCTGACCACCGACTGACCGACCAACCGACTCCCAGCTCATGTTCCCCGACCTCACGTCCGACGAGCGCCTCCGCTACCAGTGGCAGCTCTGGGTGCGCGACTTCGGCGAAGAGGGTCAGCGGAAGCTGAAGGCGGCGAGCGTGCTGGTCTCGCGGATCGGCGGCGTCGGCGGCTCGGCGGCGCTGCAGCTGGCCGCGGCCGGCGTGGGCCGGCTGATGATCGCTCACGCCGGCAACTTGCGGCTGGACGACCTAAATCGCCAGCTCCTGATGACGACCGATTGCATCGGCAAGCCGCGGGTTGAATCGGCCGCGCGGCGGCTGCGCGAGCTGAACCCACTCGTCGAAGTTGAAACGATCGCCGAGAACGTCACCGAGTCCAACGCCGCCACGCTGGTCGGCCGTTGCGACGTCGTCGTCGGCGCTGCACCGCTCTTCACCGAACGGCTGTGGCTCAACCGCGAGGCAGTCCGTCAGGGAAAGCCGCTCGTCGATTGCGCGATGTACGATCTCGACGGCCGGCTAACGACGATCCTGCCCGGCCGCTCGCCCTGCCTGGCTTGCCTCTATCCCGAGCCGCCACCCAACTGGAAGCGCGAGTTCCCGGTGTTCAGCGCGGTGGCATCCACCGTCGGCTCGCTGGCCGCAATGGAGGTCATCAAGGTCATCGCCGGCTTCGGCGCGCCGCTGGCGGGCAAGCTGTTGACGTTCGACCTGCGGGAAATGACGTTTCAGACCGTCGCGATCACCCGCCGAGCCGACTGCGCTGTCTGCGGCGGGCGGACATAGTCATTTGACGACTTGCAGCACGAGGGGCAGCGAGCACTGATTGCCGTCCACCTGGGCGGTGGCAAAGAACGGCCGGGTTTGTTCGCTCACCCAGGGCTCGGCGCGGAGAAAGATGGTCCGCTCGGTTTGTTTCTCTGGAATCAGCACGCCGGAGAGACCGATGTCATCGACGATGACGCCGTGCGGCAGGTTGGCCACGTCGAAGGCGATTCGGTCATCGAATCCGTTCCGCTCGACGCGGAGTCGGGCCGTGATCGTGCCGCCGGGCCGTAGAACAAGCGTCCTCGCTTGTTCCGATTGAGCAAGCGGGGACGCTTGCTCTACGATCGATTCCAGATGGACGATCACTTTGGGCTTGTCAGCGACCTTGAGCGTGCCGAGGCCGCTGACGGCTTGCGACCGCTCCGTGCCGCAAACGTCGGCCGTGGCCGTGATCTTGATTTCCTTGACTTGCTCCGCAGTCGGCGCGGCGGCGTCGGCCGCGGCGCTGATCAGGCCCGTCGCCTCATAGAGCCCCTCCTGAATCACCACCGGCGATGTGACCGACAGCCCCGGCGGCAGGCCCGCCACGTCCACGCGGATCGGCCCCATGAAGTTGTCGGTCCGCTCCGCCTTGACCGTGAACGGCTTGCCGCTGGCGGCGTTGATCGTCAGGTCCTTGGGCGTGAAGGTGACCTTGAAGTCCGGCTGCGGCCGCCGAACGATCAGCTCGTAGGAGAAGTTGTCGCCGCCGAAGCCCCGCACGTCGGCGACCCGCACCAGATACTCACCATCGGCCGGGGCGACGAACGTCAGCCGCGAGTCCTTGCCGAGCTTCCGCTGGGCGTCGTCGTCGTTTTCGTAGTTGAGCGTGAAGACGGGCAGGCCGTTGTTGGGCAGCTCCGTCCCGATCGCGTACGGCACGACGATGTAGGCCGGCTCGCCCAGCGCGTGGGCCCGCGGCGTGGTGTCGAAGAAGGCAAAACGGTTGCCGTTTTCGGGATAGAACTGCCCGTCGGCGTCGGGGCCGCGGCGCTGCTGGAAGAGCTTGATCACGTCGCCGCTGAGATAGACGTACTCGTTGAGCAGCATCTCTTCCCAATTCGCCAGCCGCACGCCGCGCTGCTCGCTGGTCATCCCGCGGAACTCGATCAGGCTGTCGCGGACGGCCCGCAACAGTATCCGCGGGACCGGCCGGCCGGCATCGTCCAGCACTTCAATCTTGGTATCGAGCGGCGAGCCCGCGCGGGCGGCTTTGGTTTCGATGATCCACTGGTCGCCGGCCTTGGCCGCGAAGCGGAACAGGTCGTGGTCCGCCAGCGCGATCTTGCCCGTCGCAATGCCGGCAGCGGAGAGCCGCGTCGCTCGCTCGGGCAGCTCGTTCGGCTCGGCCTCCGCGACTTTCGGCAGCATGTCCACTGGCGGCTGCGAACCGTAATCGACTGCGGGCGGCACTTCGGCTAGCGGTGTCAGTACCCGCTCGTCGCCCGCGGCAGCCGCGGCCAGCGGATAAACCTCGAGGCTTCCATCGATGCGGCCGACGGCCAGCGAGTCGCCATTTTTGGTGATCGCCAGCCCGCTGGCCCAGTCGCTCTGCTTGGGCAGCGTCTGCCGAATGGTCATCGCCTCGGCGTTCCAGAGTTTGACGAGCCGATCCTCGCCGCAGGTGGCGATCGTCCGGCCGTCGGCCGACCAGACCAGCCGCAGGACGGGCGTCTCGTGTGCGAAGGTCGAAAACAGGAGAGGATTGCTGCCTTCCTTGGCGCCCTCCGTGATCTGCCACACGCGGATGCGGTTATCGACGCCGCCGCCGGCCAGCCGCGAGCCGTCGGGGCTGAAGGCCAGCGTGTACAGCTCTTTCTGCGACTCCTTGAGCGTGTCCAATCGCTCGCCGGTGGCGACGTTCCAAAGCTTGACCGTGCGGTCGCCGCTGGCGCTGGCCAGCACCTTGCCGTCCGGCCGGAACGCCAGCTCAAAGACCGCGCCGTTGTGGCCCTCGAGCGTCCGCAGCTCCTTGACTTCCTGGACGTTCCATAG
This sequence comes from Pirellulaceae bacterium, assembly GCA_035649715.1. Lineage (GTDB taxonomy): Bacteria > Planctomycetota > Planctomycetia > Pirellulales > Pirellulaceae > CAYLLN01. The sequence goes on along the minus strand of DASRJB010000924.1, from coordinate 8,557 downwards.
CTTGATCGTGCTGTCGTATCCGCCCGTCGCCAGGATCGTCCCATCGGGACTGAGCGCGGCGGCATACAGACTGTCCTTGTGGCCGCGAAAACTGACCGGCAAGCTGTCCGTGCCGTCAGCAGGGAAGATTGTCGCTTCGCCGAAGAGTCCCGGCTCGCCCGACGCCGCGACGACACGGTTGCCGTCGCGAGAGAACGCCAGGCCATTGACGCTGCCGCGGAGCCCGCCGAACTTCTCCACTGCCTCCCGCCCCGGAAAGGTCAGTAGCTCGACTTCACCGTGCCGCGCGACGGCCAGCAGCGTGCCGTCGGGCGACAGCGCGACGGCATTGATCGGCAGCTTCGGTGGGGCGAGCAATTTCACCTGCGGCGTCACGAGCAGCGTTGGATCGGCCGCCGTACCGCTGGGGCCTTTCGCGCCTGCCGCAATCCAGGCCTTGAGCACTTCGATTTCCCCCGGCTTAGGCGGTTCCTCGCCCTTGGGCGGCATCTTGGGCTCGGCCGCGCCTGTCAGCATGCGCACCAGCCTGCTGAGCTCCGGCTGGCCCGGCGTCACGACGCCGCCTTTCGCCCCGCCCTTGAGCAGCGACGCGTACGATTCCAGCGACAGCTTCCCCTCGCGGTCGCTGTCGTTGTGGCAGCCCGTGCAGTACTTCGTGAAGATCGGCGCGACGTCCTTGCCAAAATCGGGCGCGGCATCAGCTGAGCAGAGTGCCGGCGCGGCGCAGGCAACGATGACGAGAGAGAGTAGGGTTCGCATGATTCAGTGGTTGAACAGAAACTCCCGGCTCGTAAGGACGCTCCAGTGCAAGTCTTCGATGGCTTGACGTCGCTCCTCGACGGGCGCAGCGGACAGAGTCTCGACCAACGAAGCTGATTCCTTTTCGGTCGGTAGACGCGACAGGGCCGCGAGGTACAGCGACTCGACAATCTGCTTGTTGTCCACTTCAGCCAAGGCCTTCTCGGCTGCGCTACCGGGTTTGGCGAGCTTCTGGTTCACCGTGTCGCCGTTATAGAGGTGCAGCACCTGCGTCATGCTCGGCTCGTTGCTCCGCTCGCACTCGCAGGTGATCAGCCGGTCGGGCTTGCCGAAGGCGCTCAGAAAGTACGATTCGACGAAGCCGTCGGGCAGGTGCAGGGCCCGCTTAATCTTGGGCAGGGCCGGGCCGGGCTTGCGGCTGTCGGGCGTGCCGGCCTTGAAGTCGGTCGGGACGGCCGTGACCTGGGAAATGGCGTCGAGCAGCACCTCGGCCTTCAAGCGCCGCGGATAGTAGCGCGAGTAGAACCGTTCGTCGGCCTGGTTCTCCGGGAGCGGCTGGCTCGTCCGCTGATAGGTCTCGGACTCCAAGATCGTTCGCATCAGCTCTTTGAGGTTGTAGCGATGGGCGATCAGATGTCGCGCCGCGGCGTTCAGCAGTTCCTCATTGCTGGCCGGGTTGGTCAGCCGCAGATCATCGACCGCCTCTACCAGGCCGACGCCGAAAAAGTTGGCCCAGACGCGATTGACGATGGCCCGCGTGAAGTACGGATTATCTGAGGAGGCGAGCCACTCGGCGACGGCCAGGCGGCGGTCGGCCGTCGCCTCAAACGCCAGCGGCTGCCCGTCGAGCGGAGCCGGCGGCTGCGGCACGCCGCGGCTGGGCTGGATCAATTCGCCCTGCGTGTCGGTATAGACCACGCGATTGCCGTCGCCGTTGCGGAAATCGCCGCCCCAGCCTTTGGCCCGCACGCGCGAGAACATGTTGGCGAAGCTGTAATACTGGTCGTTGGTCCATTTCTCGAGCGGATGGTTGTGGCACTTGGCGCAGTTGATCGACAACCCCATAAAGGCCTGGGCCACCGTTTCGGCCATGCCCTCGGGGTCCTGATGCAGGGCGAAAAAGTTGGCCGCGCCGTTCTCGTGCGTGCTGCCGCTGGCAGTTACCAATTCCTTGACGAACTCGTCCCAGGGCTGATTCCTGGCGACCCGCTCGCGAATCCAAGCGTAATAGGTCTCGATCGACTTGGGCCGCAGCCGCTCGCCCGAGAGCAGCAGCAAATCGGACCAGCGATAGGTCCAATAATCGACAAACTCCGGCCGGCCGAGCAGCTCGTCGATCAACCGATCGCGCTTGTCGGCGGCCGTGTCATCCAGAAATTCACGGGCCTCGTCGGCTGTCGGCAGCGTACCGATCGTGTCGAGATACGCCCGGCGGAGGAATTCGGCGTCGGTGCAGCGCGGCGACGGCGGCACGCGGAGGGCCTGGAGCTTGGCCAGCACCAGTTCGTCGATGAAGTTCCGCCGCGGTGCTTGAGCAAAGACCTTGGGCCGCACCTCGTTCGGAAACGGCACGGTCAGGAACGCCATCGCGTTGTGATTGAGGTACCAGACCTTGACCGCCGCTTCGCCTGCGCCGGTGATCGACACCTTGCCGCGTTCATCGACTGCGGCGACCGTCCCTTGGACGCTCGTGTACTTGGCCCACCGCGTCGCGTCCTCGACGTGCCCGTCGCTGAAGTGCGCCAGCACGACGAGCTGCTGCGATTTGCCCAATGACTGGAGTGAGTACTTGGGCAGCACTTCCACGCGCTCGATTTGTGGATCGCCGGCCTTGGGACCTGGCACGCCGCTAGCGATCCACTCGGACAGCACGCGGTATTCCAGCGAGCCCGGCTCCAGCCGCACGCCGCCCTTATGCGGCAACAGGCCCGTCGGCTTGGTAAGAATCAGGCTGCGGCCAGGATCGGTCGGTACGATGCGGCGGCCGACGGCCTGCCGCGTGAGATAGGTGTAATCGGCATCAACGTCGAAGCCAAACAGCGTCAGCCGAAAGCCCTTCTGCCCGGCCCGAGCGCCGTGGCACGCACCTGCATTGCAGCCCTGCTTGGACAGTACCGATTCGACATGGTTGCGAAAGCTCCAGGCGAACGGCTCATCGAAGTTCTTCACGGCGACGCTCGCCGTCGCCGCTTGATTGCCGACGCGGGCGGTGATGGTCGCCTCGCCATTGCCCACCGCAGTGGCGACGCCTTCTTCGACCTTCACGACCTTGTCGTTGCTGGTGCTGAATTCCACGTCGGCTGGCGTGGCCTGCTCCTGAAACTGCTCGCCCGCCTGCCACTGCACGACCAGCGTCTGCCGGGCCTCGCGCGACGAGAGCGCAATGGTACTGGGCAACAGCACCACGCGGCGGTCGGCAGCCAAGGCGGGCGTTACTCCCGCCACTACAAGCGCCGCAATGGCCAACAGGAGGAGAGGGACTCTCGGCATGGCTGTATTGCAGAGGTTCGATCTGAAGGAGGGTCCACGTATCTTAACATGCCTGGGCTGCCGCTTGCCGCTCGCGACCTTTCCGCCCCGCCGCGCGGCAGCTACGATAAAACCATGCGCCCGGCCTGGCTCGCCATTCTACTCTTGCTCCCCGTCCACGCCGCGACGCAGGCCCGCGACGTCGATCCGCGGCAGTACGGGATCGACCTGCCCGCGGGTGCTGTCCTCGCCGGCGAGAATCAGGCGGTAACGACAACGGACCTCGCAGGGGAAGGCGTCGTCGGGCGAATTCACGTGCGGGTCGGCGACGGGGCCGTCGTGCTGTTGCCGGACGGGCAATTGGTGGCCCGCAAGGCCGGCCAGTTCGCGGCGACGGACCGCAAATTCGAACCGGTCACGAAAGAAGCGCTGGCCGAGCGCCTCGCCGCCGAGTTTCCCGGCTTCCAGGTCAAGATGACCAACCACTATCTGTACGTCTACGACACCAGCGAAGAATTTGCCTTCGGCACCGGCCGCATCCTGGAGACGATGCTGCCCGGCGTCAAAGGTTGGGCGGACTTGCAGCGGCTGCCGGCCCAAAATCCGGCCTTGCCGCTCGTCGCCGTAATGTTCCAGAAAGAGGAAGACTTTCAAAAGTATCGCCGCATGCCGACCGGCGTCGTGGCCTATTACCACACGCTCAGCAACCGCGTCTTCATGTACGAGCAGTCGCGGCTGGCCCGTGTGCGGCCGGACCTGGCCGTGCAGCAGGCCATTTCGACGGTGGCCCACGAGGGCGCCCACCAGATTCTGCACAACATCGGCGTGCAGCAACGGCTGAGCATCTGGCCCATGTGGCTCAGCGAAGGACTGGCCGAGTTCTTCGCCCCCACCACCATGACCGACAAGCTGAAGTGGAAAGGGGCCGGCCAGATCAACGACCTGCGGATGTTCGAGCTCGAGCAGTATCTCAAGAGCAAGGCTGCCGACGATCCGACCGGCGAAATGGTCGAATACACCGTTGCCGCGGGGCGGCTGACCTCTACCGGCTATGCCACCGCCTGGTCCCTGACGCATTACCTGGCCAAGAACCGCCGCCCGGAGTTCACCGCCCTGCTGCGCGAGTGCAGCCAACTCGGACCGTTCGAAGGAGCCACTGAGATCGTGCCGCCGGGCATCGTCCGCGCCAACCGTGAGCAATTCAGCAAGGTGTTTGGCGACGATTTCAAAGCTGTCGAATCGCGGCTGGTGCTGCACCTCAAAAAACAGCCCTACACCGATCCGTTCCGGAACTCGCCGCACTTTGTTGCGACGCTACTCACCAGCGAGGGCCGGCGGCAGCAGCGGAGCGCGCTAACGTTTCACTCGCCGCAGCTGGCCACCAACTGGCTGAACGATTCACTGGCGAAATTCACGGCCGAGCAGCGGGCTGCGGCTCAGACGGCGGTGCGGCCGTTTCCGAACCGTCAGCAGGCCGAGGCCTATGCGGCGCAGTGGCTGGCCGGGCGATAGGAGGATCGCATGCCCACCGAAATCACCTGGCTTGGCCACGCGACCTGGCGCTTGAAGACCGACCAGCACACGCTGCTCGTCGATCCATTTCTCGACGACTCGCCGACGGCGCCCTTCAAGGCCAAGGACGCCCGCGCCGACTATATCCTCGTGTCGCACGGCCACTACGACCACATTGCCGACGCGGCCCAAATCGCCAACCGCACGGGGGCCACGGTGATCTCGAACTACGAGATCACGACCTGGCTCGCGAAGCACCACGGCGTCAAGAACACGATCGGCGGCAACCTGGGCGGCGGCGTCAACCTGCCGCTGGGCCGCGTGAAGCTGACGCTGGCCTTCCACAGCTCGTCGCTGCCCGACGGCGGCAATGGCGGCAATCCTTGCGGCTTTCTGATTTCGCTCACGGCCGGGCCGAAGGTCTATTTCGCCTGCGACACCGCCTTGTTCAGCGACATGCAGCAGATCGGCGCGGGCGGTCTCGACCTGGCCGTGCTGCCGATCGGCGACTTGTTTACGATGGGGCCGGACGACGCCTTGGAAGCAGTCCAGCTGCTCAAGCCGAAGCAAGTCGTACCGTCGCACTACAACACCTGGCCGCCCATCGCGCAGGACCCGGATCGCTGGGCCGAGCGCGTTCGCTCCGAGACCAAGACGACGCCGATCGTCGTCCAGCCCGGCCAGCCCTTCACGATCTGACCGTTGGGGTGAGGAGACGTCCAAATGCTGAAGCGTGCAACGATTCTCTCGGCGGCGGTCATCCTTTCGATCGCGTCCCTGGCCCACGCTCAGACCGCGCTCCGCTGGAAGCTGCAGAGCGGACAGAAGCTGGCGATCTCGATCACCCAGACGACAGAATCCATCGTCGTGTACTCCGGCAAGAAGACGGCCACGCAGATCGACCTGTCGATGGAATTGACGTGGCGCGTGATCTCTGCCGACGACGGCAAGTTCCGCATCGAGCAATCGCTCGATCGCCTGAGCGTAGCCCTCGATTCGCCGCCGGCCGGCCGTGTGCAGTACGACACGGCGCAGCAGGCCAAGCCCACCGGCTCGGCCAAGGAAATTGCGGCGGCACTGGATCCGCTTCTGGCGACGAAGCTGGAAATCACGATGACCGACCGCGGCGAGATTGTGGATGCCAGGCCGGTCCAAGGCTCGCCGCCAGCCGCGACAGATCCGGCCTCTAGCGGGCCGGTGCCCAAGGAGTCGATCCAGCAACTGCTGCGGCAGCCGCTGGCGATTCTGCCTGAGAAGCCGGTCAACCAGGGAGGCACCTGGAACTCGACCAGCGAACTAAAGACCGCTCTGGGAATGGCCACGCAGACGACGACCTATCGCTATACCGGCCCAGGCGAAGTGGACGGCCACAAGCTGGAACAGGTCGCCATCTCGGCGGAGCTGAAGGTCGCGCCGAGCGACAAGGCGAAAATCAAGCTCAAGGAGCATCAGCAATCCGGCGTCGTGCTGTTCGATGCCACCGCGGGCCGCGTCGCCAGCACCGAGCAAAAGCAGAAGCTGGTCACCGAGCGGCCGTATCGCGAAACGACGATCGTCGTCACGCTTGACAGCAAGCAGAAGACGAAAGTCGTGGCAGTCGGCGATTCCCCCGCCGCCGCGCAGCCATGAGCCTCCGCTCCATCTGTGTCTTCTGCGGCTCCAGCGTCGGCGGGCGGGCTGAATATGCCGCGGCGGCGAGCGCGATGGGCCGCCTGCTGGCCGAGCGCGGCATCCGCATTGTCTATGGCGCCGGCAATGTCGGCCTGATGGGCGTGCTGGCCGACGCGGCTTTGAAGGCGGGCGGCGAGGTCGTGGGCGTCATTCCGCAGATGCTCGTCGATCGCGAGCTGGCTCACCGCGGCCTTTCTGAGCTGCGAATCGTCGGCTCGATGCACGAGCGAAAGGCCCTCATGGCCGAGCTGTCCGACGCCTTCATCGCCCTGCCCGGCGGGCTGGGCACGCTCGAAGAATTGTGCGAAGTCCTCACCTGGGCCCAGCTCGGCATTCACCACAAGCCCGTCGGCTGCCTGAACGTGCAGGACTATTTCGATGGACTGTTCCAGCTGCTCGATCATGCCTCCAGCGAGCAGTTTGTCCGTCCGCAACATCGCGGCTTGCTCCTGGCCGCCGACGATCCGGAGCAGCTGCTCCAGTTGCTCCAAGCGCGTCAGCCGCCAATCGCGGAAAAACGATTCGACCGCGAGGTCACGTAGGCAGTTTCGACCATGGCCGCCGACTTCCTGCCCACCGCATCGCTTCCTATGCTGCGCCGCCGCGCGGAGCTGCTGAAGCAGGTCCGCCGGTTCTTCGAAGACCGCGGGTTTCTGGAAGTCGAAACGCCGCTCCTCTCGCACGACACGGTCGTCGATCGCCACCTCGACCCGCTGGGCGCAACGCTCCCTAGCGATCCGCGGCAGCCGCTGGCCGGGCCGCGGCTGTGGCTCCAGACCTCGCCGGAATTCGCGATGAAGCGGCTGCTGGCGGCGGGCGTCACGGCCATCTACCAGGTGACCAAGGCTTTCCGCGGCGGCGAGGCGGGCCCGCTGCACAATCCCGAATTCACGATCGTCGAGTGGTATCGCGTGGGAGACGACTATGCGGCCGGCATGCAGCTGCTGTCCGACCTGGCCGAATCGCTGCTGGACCTGGGCCCGGCCGAGCGGCTTACTTACCGAGAGGCCTTTCGCCAGTTCGCCGGCGTCGATCCGTTTGCCGATCCGATGCAAATTGTCCTGGAGGACCTGCCGCCCCGGGCCGACGGCGATCTCGTTCTCGACTATCTGCTGACGACGCGCGTCGAGCCGCATCTGGGCCAGAATCGACCCACGATCCTTCACGACTATCCCGCCAGCCAGGCCGCCCTCGCCCAGCTCCGCCCGGGCCAGCCGCCCGTCGCCGAGCGGTTTGAGCTGTATGTTCGCGGCATCGAGCTGGCCAACGGCTATCACGAACTCCTCGACCCGGCTCTGCTCCGCGACCGTAACCGCGCGAACAACGAGCTGCGGGCTGCCGGCGGCAAGTACACTCTGCCCGCCGAGAGCCGGCTGCTGGTCGCCATGGATCACGGCTTGCCCGCCTGCTCCGGCTGCGCCCTGGGCTTCGATCGCCTCGTGATGGTCGCAACCAGCGCAAAGTCGATCCAGGAAGTGATGGCGTTCCCGATCGAGCGGGCTTAGATTACGCAGATGCGTTATCGCCTGCGCACCTTGTTTCTCGTGACAACAATGGTCGGTGTCGGTCTTCCATTTTGGCAGTGGTGCGACGAAGTCCGAATGCGATATAGGATTCATGCAGATGTCGAGACCGAATTGAAACGATATGTCTCACTGGGCATTCACGACCCACTGACTGCAGTTCAGCACCTGAAGCTAACGGAACAAAATGTGGATTACGCTCCAGCGCTCCGAGCCAAGGATCGCGCTCATCTCAAACGCCGACTCCATCCTGAAATCACGCGACTTCAAGCCCAATACGAACGCGAAGATGCCGAGTTTCGCGCTCTGACAAGGTGCGGAATCAAGTTGACCGAATTGTCCGGTCCATAATTCCGGTCGAACCTACGTCCCCGCCGAGCGGTGGAAGTGCACGTGCTTCCATTGGCCGCCGATCTTCTGCCAGATGCGCGTCTCTTCCATGCGGGCGGTTTGCGGCTGGCCGCTGGCGTCGAGCGATTGCGTCAGGCGGACGTACGGCTGGGCCATCGTGACGTTCTTGGCCGGCCTCTGCGGGTTCCCGGGCAGATCGAAGTAATACTTGTGAAACGCCATTCCGGCGGCGAGCTGGCCGCGGGCCTCGGGCTCGAAGCAGGTGATCGACG